>JBKPEX010000011.1:0-8429 GCA_046728625.1 Thermoproteota archaeon | reverse complement strand
ATTTTCTATGTTATAAAGCGGACAACTTTCAGTTGTGTGACTTCCGAATGCCCCGTAGAGACTCATTAGCGATTTAATGTACAAGGCAGTTAATAATATTTGGTTTGATGGTCCTGGATATTCCTACGAAACTATGCGGTGCTCCATCTGTTAGCTTACAACTTCTGCTAGGCCCATCTAATACGAAATGTTGCGCCTTAGTCGCTCAAGGCATGTGCTAAAGAAGGCAAATAATTTTTGTTTAAAAGATAACAATCCTTTAGTACTCTCAGACCAAAGATGTCAAAAAAAGAATTCTTTACCAGATCATCAGAATCTATTTTCGAATTCGACTTCTTTACTCTGTCTATACTTCTTTTTATCTATTTTAGCATATCAGTAATTTAGCACTACTTTGTGATTAGCAAGTAAGTCGCTTGCACACTCCACTTTAGAAGAAATAACAAAGAGCAAGTTCAAATAGAAATGGATTAATCAGTGGATTGTAAACTTTATTTTAACCAGATGGTTTCTTACGAGAAATAGTAAATGATCTAGGTATATGCAAAAGTTTTAAGTTCTGTTAATCAAATACGCACGTTAAAAATTTAATAAAAAAAATAAAGAGGGAGAGTTACTAAGCTCGGTTTTTAAAACAGTGTTGTTGGTGGTTTGCGGCGTCTTCACACTGTTGTTGGCTTGGAAAACAGGTTAGACCGGTACCGTCACCGTTGCTGAAACAGTAGCGTGGTTTATCTGCATGTGCGGACATTGGACTCATTACTGTTGTTGCTGCTACTGCTACTGCAGCTAGTGCTGTCAGCATTAATGCGAACGATATTGTTTTGTTCATCTCTATCAGTTGTAGGATTATGTGTTAAAAGTCTAGTTGGATATAACAACCAATAAATTTCAGAGTAAGGAAAAAGATAAAAAATATTTCCTAGAAGAGAAATGTTGACTCAATTCTAGAACATTTTTCTATATCTTCCATAGATAGGATAAACTAAATACACTGTTCCATTTATTACAGCTAGATAAATTGGAACCAACTACTTTCTCCTAATTCTGGATCTACAATCGTGGAAAAAGCGGCAGAAATTATGTTAGAAAACAAAATACGTAAGCTTCCAATAGTTGATCATAATAAACTGCTAACAGGTATAGTGACCCGTAATAGACGTAGATATTTTTCTTTTGCCTACAAGGAGACGATGTCTAACATTATCAAAACTATAAGCAACCTTAACAGGCAAAGGATCAAGATGTGACTCATGTGACAATGTAGACAAAATACAATGGTATGATAGTTGTAATAGGCTCACGTTCAGAGCATACGAGGATGAAATCCATACCATAGATCTTCGTTAAAGGTTACTAAGATCTACTTGGGCCGGGTCGGATTCGAACCAACGATCCCCGCCATGTCAAGGCGGTATCTTAACCAGGCTGGACCACCGGCCCTTACATTCTGCTTGATTTTTGTGATGCCCAAATATATATTCGTCTATGAACCAATTAGACCATAAAAATCGCGATCCACTTGTATCACCATCAATACAACTTATCTAATGAATCCCAATAGGATCTTGTAAAGCGATCATTATAGGATTAGTGTCCCACAATATTTGTATACATTATATAGACATCGATTTCATTATCATATTTAGGTCTGATCAATCCATGGCTATGAATTACTATCACATCTCTAGAGGAGACTGTTTTAGCCTACTATCTAGAATGTCTCGAACTCAAGAACATAAGAACAAATACCGCGCCATAATAACCTCCCCACCATATTTCGGGCATAGACATTATGGCGATTCACAGACTGAAATAGGACAAGAAAACGACGACTATGTTTTCATCAATAAGCTCGTTAAAATTTTTTTTCTTTGTAGGCATCTCCTCACTGAAGATGGTAGTTTGTGGATCGTAATAGGTGATACTCGACGCAATTATCAAAAATTGTTAATTCCTCATAGATTAGCATTGAAATTGGTAGAAGACGCAGGCTATACTTTTCGCGAGGATATAGTCTGGTATAAAAAGAATAACATTTCCGGCAGTTCGAAGATAAACTTTACACAGGCTTACGAGCCATTACTATTCTTATCAAAAAATAAAAGATGCTATACTGATATGGACAGCATAAGAACTTTAGGCAATGAAGCGGTGAATCTTAAGAACAAATTGCCCAGTGCCGATAAATTCCAATACGGAGCATTAAACCCAGATAAAGAACACATAATGAAAATCCGAGAAATTATAAGCAAATCAAGTCCAACAACGCCTTTCTCAGAACTCCCTTCGACAAGCCAAATAGCAAATGCCTATGGTTACGATCCAGAAAAATTTTGTCCTACCTGTTATCGAAAGTTTAAAAGACATGCCACAAGAAAAAGAGTGGGAGATCACAAACATTATCCGATATTTGCGGTTTGTAATTCAAAGGGCAAAAATCCAGGAAACGTATGGGAAATATCTACAAAATCTCATCACGGAAGCGAACACTTTGCTATATTTCCAGAGGATTTAATTTCGAAAATAGTTAGGTTTGCAACATCAAAGGGAGACTGGGTGCTAGACCCATTTATGGGAAGAGGAACTACCGGGATAGTATGCGCCCTTCTCGACCGAAGTTTCTATGGAATAGATTTGTATCCTGAAAATGTAGCTATCTGTAAACGTAATATTTCAAAAGTATTAAGACATAAGAGAGTCGGTCATGCTGTTAGTATCCTTAAGACATAGGTAACTTCCGCATAAGGGTGCACACATATTGGTAGATTTCGCACCTCGCACAATTTGTGCATCCGAGAACGAGTCTGTTCTTTATACAGTCAATGTAAAATACAGAGATATTGTTACATATTCCAATATGCTAGTGATAACGGGAATGAACGAAGCACCCTCTTCATACGTTCGGAACACATCTAAACTCTCGTTGCTTTGGTACGGTATTGTTTTATTAGGCTATCCATCTAATCAAATTGCTAGAGTAGAATAAAATATTAGGAATAATAACCACAGGAGGCACATAGACTTGAGATTTACACCGGAAGAAAAAGAGGGTGACTCGTTCCGTCTAAACTATATAGAAGATATCTGGGATACCAGATCGAAATCTTTTAGTCTATATTACAACGATCTTGCACGATGGCTCTTCATCACGCTTGCCTTTGCGGGGATGTTATCTGCTGGTTGGTTTGGGATTCCCTTAGCTCCTAAATATCTTGCTTATGATCAGATCGATATTCTTGGAGAATTATTCACACTCTTTAGCGCTCTTGGTGCTATATGGGGAGTGATGGCATATAGGGAGTTTAGCAAATCCGTCGATATAATAAATTCGACAAGAGATGCGGCTAGGCTCATAGACTCGACAATAGGAGAATATGAATACCGCTCCTATAACCCTAAAACCCGAGAATATGAACACGGATACGTACCCTTGGGACCAATTGATTTCTGGGATAAAGAAACACACTGTCCTTTTTGGCTTGACAAGGGAAAATACTGGAATATTTTGCTTGGACTCCAGGTCAAAAATAAGGAAGTCATATTACAAGTAGTTAGGGATAAGGATCTTCCTTTTCTTTCGGGTAGGCGAAATGTAGCTATAACACTTAAGGAATTAATCCCGAGGACAGAATCTGGACAGAAAAACCGTAAACGATACCGTTACAGGGTAAAGATACCGCAATGGCTGGTTATCAACTCCCAACGAGTCGACGACACGAATGACAAATCAACAGGAACAATCGATAATGTAGAATTAAACTATATTGTTGCTGACCTTAACAAAAAACTTGTTGCAGCTGCATCAGAAATAATCCAGCATGAAAAGCCAAGGATTCAATATCCTTGGAGGTTAACTGGTATAGCAGTCTATATTAACAAAAGTCTTCCTCTTAGAATCGTTTACAGACAAATAATGAAGCGTTTTCCCGGTTCAAAAAAGCATAATATCGACTATACTAACGAAAATTTAGCAAACGTAAATGATGATGATCTAATTAACGCATTGTTAGATATTGCAACAAGAAAAGGGATTCCTACAGACAAGATTGAAAGAACCAAATTGCTCTTGCGATTTATGAGTAATTCATATACAAAGCAAGGATTAGGCGAAGGCTCTAATAAATACCATAATCTCCACCATAGTCTTGAAGTCTCATATTTGAGTTTACATATGTTACCAAAGGAATTTCACGAACATAAGTTCAATTCAAGAGACTATGAATTACTTTTAGTATCTGCTCTACTGCATGACTATGATCCCGAGCAAGCTCGTTTAGAATCTCTAGAAAAATCCAAATATTCTATGACTCATATTAGTAGCGCAGTCAGCTACAATAAAACAATGGATAATGAAGACAACAGCGAGGTGGCAAAGAGAATCTCTCAACCGGTAGGCCCCAAAGTCGCGAGCACCATCAATGAGATATCTAAAACTAAAATTCATGATGCTTATTTTACAATGACCATTGCTGAATTTGAAAACTACTTCAGGGCATACAGATCTTCTTTACTTCCACCAGTAGAATTTTCTACGACTCATCCCGAATACATAAAGTTCACCACTGAAGAGGAAAGACCAGTAGAAAGTATTATAGTCGAGGCTCTTATATGGCATACAGATTTTCCCTATTCTAAACAAACACTTGCTCAAGAGAAGTTTCGTGGTATACTAGAGGAGATACAAAAAAGAGGAGAAGATCCAGTCAAAGTAAACCTGTTGGCGCAGGTCTTATGGCTAGCAGATTTGTCGGTAACATACATGGGATCTGATCCCATTAGGGCATGGCAAAGAGTCAGCAACCTTTATGAAGAGCTCTATCTGCCAAAACTTGAGGCAGTCTTTAGGACTGATGCTTTTTTTTCTGACTTTGCCCAGAATGATTTATTCAAACAAATAATCCATATGCGACACTTTCCTAATATCTTTAGACAGAGATGGAATACAGTTTACCAATTCTTTCATGAAGGAAACCCTTCTACCCATCTTAATAGAACAATTGCAAAAGCTAGGAAGCTATACCACAAAGTTAACATAGAGATAGAAATGGCTACAGGAGACATATTAGAACAGATTGCGGCAAACAACTCTACAGATTACTTTATCGGTATCGGCAAAGATCAGCTTGGCGTAATAAAAGCAAAGTCAAAATTCGCCGAGCTGGATCCGCCTAATGCGGCGTGCTTTTGGGGCGACACACATAAGCTGCTGCCTAACATCACAGACAATTCTATTGATAATTTTCTTATCATCTTACCAGAGGAATCAGTGACGGCAAATATTAGAGAGAGGAAGGAATACTTTGCGGCTCTACTTAATTTACTACACTTGAAATTATCTACTAATGGATCAGTCCAGATTCTGACAAATCTAAAGGAAGACAGTCAAGAATACAGAGAAATACTGACAACTGGTCTAGAAAGCGGTTTTCAAATAGCCGGCAGTACTGTCCGCAAAGTGTACTTTTCAGATCACTTCCAATTAGGCTTAAAAGATGCAGGAAAACAAAATATAATTATTCTAAACCGCTCTTAACTCTACCTAAATTCGCGGCAAGGATGCAGAAATCAAATTGGAACAACCATAAAGATTGTGAGTAAATCAAATCAATAATAACATAATGAGATACGAATAATTATCTTATAATGTGCAAAGTTTAAGTATGTTGCAGGATTTGTAATCACTACTCGACCTGAATAGCAATCTGGGAGTAGATGCGCATAGCTCCATTCCAAAGTGTATATGCACTGTATATATTTTATCAAAGAATGAACTGGAGAGCGCTTGTATATAGTGCAAACTCCCTCATCGGCATAATCCAAACAAGAATTGAATGCCATAGTGCTCAAAACGGGAAAACATATAACAATGATATGTAGGCTTTATATAATTAACCTTTGGTTCACATAAAAAAACTAGAGATATACGGTTTCAAGTCTTTTGGATTTAAAAATAAATTGGTTAATCTTGAAAGAGGATTGGTCGCAGTTACTGGTCCAAATGGTTCTGGAAAGAGCAATATCTTGGATGCCATCTTATTTGCAATCGGGGAAAATAGCCCTAAAGCATTGCGAGTTAACAAGTTACAGTCTTTGTTTCACGACGCACAAAGCAATGGACACAGATTAATTCGCGTAAGTATAACATTGGATAACTCAGACAGAGGTATACCTGTAGACAGCGACGCTGTTGTAATTGTGAGAGAGATGGAAGGCCAAACAGGAGAAAGTCAGTATATTCTAAATGGCAAAAGGACTTCTAAGTCGGTTATCACAGAATTATTAGAAATTGCGGTAGCTGTTCCAAATAAGTTGAATGTTGTCCAGCAAGGTATGATAACACGCATCTCTGAAATTAACCCTGAGGAACGTAGACACATCATAGAAGACATTGTCGGATTATCGTACTTTGACGAAAAGAAAAAAGAAGCTCTAAAGCAATTGGATGAATCAGACAAGCGATTAGAGGTTGCACTTGCAAAAATTGGGGAAATCCGAAAGCGTATTGATGAGCTAGAAGCAGAGAGAAACTCTCAGTTGAGGTATGAAACACTAGAATCAGAGATGAAGAGGCTTGGAGCAATAAGGCTATCTAATGAAATTAGAATAATAAAGACTAAGCTGGAGAGCAATCAAAACCTATTAAATAATAATACTTTTCGGGCATCACAATTAGCTAGTCAAATTGAGGATCTTCAGAAACAATCAGTTAAACTGCAAACAGAAAAGGCAAAATTTTATCATGATATTGATGCTGTGAATAAAAGCAAAACCCAGATAGGAAGCAGGATAACAAATATCGTATATGCAGCAGAAAGAAAGAAAGCAGAATTAAATGAATCCGAACAGCGGCTTTTGCAAATTGACAAGCGAATTCAATTTCTTGATATTGAAAGACAAAACCTAAACAAAAATGTGCTCACTTTCCGAACGCGGATTGAAGAAAAATCAAATAGTTTGAGTGAATTATCCGCACAAATCACTGCATTACAAAAACGGTTAAAAGAAACAACCGAAGGAATTCACTTGCTCACAGACAAGAAGAGCAAGTACTCTAAAATCGTAGATAGGCTAGAATATCGCTCTAAGCGCTTATCCGAGTTGAGAAGTAGCATGAGTATCGCGATAGCACGCTTGGAAGAAAGGTCCAATGCGCTTGTTGATAAGATCAAATTCGATGAGTCGACTCTGGACTTCAAAAAGAAGGAATTAGAAGAAAGTAACAACATGGTTACAGATCTTCTGAAACATTTAGACATTAAGAATAAAAGATTAGATGCCATAAATCAGCTGGAGATTTACTATGAAAACTCAATAAGACATCCAGTTGAGACCGAACTGGACCGATCCTCTAAATTGTTCCTTGAGGCTAGCAACTTAGCCAGAAAGTTTGAAGTGGAAGCAAATGCTGCCAGAGACCAAAGTAGCGAGGATATTGCTATTGTGGAATTGATGAAATGTGCAGAAAAATTCGGGATCAAAGGATTACTTCATAACATCCTGAAATGGGAGAAGGAATATGAGAAACCTGTATTGGCAGCAATAGGGATAGAATTAATGAAATCTTTGGCAGTAGAAGATGTAAGGTCAATGATTCTCATTGCAGAATATGCAAAGTTAAAGAAGTTACCCCGAATTAAGATAATTCCTCTAAATGCTGAGGTCCTGTATGGAATTAGGAAATCAGATGTACCTGTTGATTTTGAGAATGACATAAATATCATCGGTAATCTGGCTGACTTTGTGCATTCGGACTATAAGGCACTGGTTATTTTTCTGTGTGGTAGCACATTTCTTGTGAGATCTGCTTCTACGGCTTATCTATTAGCAAAAAATGGATACAGGGCAGTCACCGCGGAAGGTGAGCTTTTTGAGCCCTTTGTAAGATCTATGTATCTTGCCTTTAACGCTAAAATTTCAGATCTAACTAGGTCAATCATAGTTGCGGATTCAATAAATTCACTCAAATTATCTGCAGAGGAATTAAAGCAAACGATAAAAACAAAAAAATCCAATCTAGACGAAAATTTAGATAAAATTAATGACCTCAGAACGGAAAGATTCGGAATAGAAAATGATATTAAAAATCTCACCGATCAAATTTCTAATACTCAAATATTAACAAACAGTAGGACTAAGGACGTCAAAGATATCGAATATCGTAGAGCAATGATAGAATCAGAGCTTAGCCATCTTCAAGATCAATTACATGAATACTTGAGGCGATTAGACATTATCTCACATTCTATTACGAGAATCATAGGACAACAAAAAAGCATCCATGACGTTATATTCAACGATCAGGAGCTGTTAGATCTCAATAAAGAAAGAAATGATACTCTGAGTTTGATAGATAAAAAAGACAACGAAATGCGTAATATTCTTCATTCTATTACTGAATCAGAGGGCCAACTCCAAAATAGCGAAGG
>JBKPEX010000145.1:0-4082 GCA_046728625.1 Thermoproteota archaeon | reverse complement strand
TTACAGGCCTAAATAACGGCGTTCTGACTTATCATCTCTCTGTACTTGAAAAGTTAGATCGAATAAAAGTGGATAGACAAAGAAATAGGATGACAAGATATTATACTGTCAATATTCCTATGGAAGAGTCGTACATTATCGGTCAGTTCAGAAATAGTGTCGCTAGACAACTGATAATATTCATAGCAAAGCACGATCTATGTACATTTAACGAGGTCGTGGAATATATCAAGAGAGCTCCCTCCACTGTGTCTTGGCATCTGAAAAGATTGAGGGATGCAGGACTGATAACAACCATTTATGGGGAAAGATTTCAGCTTTACAGAGTAACAAATAGAGAGGGTATCTTAAAAATATTAAGTAAATACAAAGAAAGCTTTGTAGAGAGAGTTGTAGATAATTATAATTCCATAATCGATAAATTATGATTGTTATAATAAGATATTAGATAATCTAGTTCACTATACGAAGTCTCTTAACACTAACCTCTTTTATTTGCAAATCTCTAATGATTTAGAATTTATTTGTCAGAATTAGCATTATTCTTTCTGTTAGCCTGTATTACGCTATTCTTTAGATCCATAATGCTTTTAGCATAAAAAAGGGCACTAACTACTATACCTGCAGCCACCGAAGGTCCTACTACGTCAGCATAAGATAGACCCAACTTAGGGATACCGTTAGTAATACCGTTAGGCTGACTGTTGTTTCTATTAACATTACCAGATTGCTGCTGTTGTTGTGTTGTTGTAGGATTTTGCGGAGAAGGATTCATGATTGATGATAACATGGCAAGAGAATTTCCCCTCTGCTCCGCTAGCCATATATTTCCTTTGGAATCGGAAGTTATCCACTGTACAAAAGGACTCGCAGTGGGTATATTTACCTCCTTATCCAGGCCAGTCACTGGATCTATTACTGCTACTTTGTTTATAATGTGTTCAGCTGTCCACAGATTACCGTAGCTATCGAGTGCCATTCCGAATGGCAGTCCATTCTTATTAAGACTGGGGAATCTCTTAAAAGTCTTAAGCAGCGGATTGAAAAGTGATACGGCATGACCATCATGTTCTGATATGTATATATTTCCTGTTATTGGATCGACAAGTAGTCCTGTGGGGCTTTTAAGCATATTGTTCTTTCCTGTAGGAGAGTATTCAGTAACCTTGAAGTTATTCGTCGGGTCTATATTTGCTATTTTTCCTACATCTTCTGCTACCCATATCTGTCCCGTGAGATCATCTATTGTAATACCCAACGTGGTAGCATTTGTTGTTGGCAACCGTAGTGACGTGAAAGTATTTGTTTGAGGATTATATTTCAATAATATTCCATTAGAACGTGTAGACGTAAGCCATATGTTACTACTATTATCTATTGCAATACCTGATGGTAGAAATTCTTCAATTGGAATTTTGTAGACTTCATTTAAATGAGTCTTTGGATCATATCGTCCAAGATGTTTCATTAAAGGATCAGCATACCATAGAAATTGATTTTTAGGATCCAATGCCATAACAGTTACGATACTGGTATCATTAACTTTGTGTTCAGTATACTTGTTAGAAGTTATATTGAATTCAAAGATTCTACCGCTATCTATTGCAGTGTCTCCTACCCATATTACATTTCGCATTGTATCATACACGGGGTAAAGAGGTTGATTATTGTTGCCGGGGATTTTAAATTCCTTAATATTAAATTTAAGTTCATCTAGTCTAGGCTTTATGTTCAAACTATTAAATACTGTAACAATATTTGGGGAATTAGGTTTATTCTGAACACCTTCAATTTGTATGTCCCAACGCCCGGGTATGCCAAAGGCACCGTTAGCAGAAAATACTCCCTTCGATACTTTCCTAGTATCAATCTTTATTGGTCCTATTCCCTTATCTATCTGACTGAACTCCATCTGAACCGATTTAATATCTTTGGCCGCTGCTGTCTTTGAGTCAAAGAATGATACTTTGAATTCATTGTTACCTGTAGTAAAAGGATCAATGGAAAGTACCACCCTGCTATCATTTTCTACAAATTGTGTAGAGGTAAATCCTTGTTGGATTGCAGTCGTAGGAATTGCGGATAAAGCAGAGGCAGATTGTTGCTCTTGTTGTTGTTTCTGCAAATAATTTTGAAACTCACTCGCTGGCAGTCCTGTATTTACCAATACTGCTACGGCAGCTAACAGAGCTATTCCCACAATTGCTTCTAGCTTTGTACTTTTGCTAAATCTGTTAACTATATGGTTTACCCCTTCTATGATATAACTGTCGTGGTTTTTACCTTCACTATCTTTATTATTCCAAGCATTTTTTGAATTTCCGCTCCTAATTCTTCTCAATCTATCATTAAATTTATTCAGAATAGTGTTATCTGTTTTCTTGACAGTTGGTTCTACCGATGATCCATTTGTAGTAAGTGTTGCTTCTGTTACAACAATTTTGTATGCTTGTCGCTGTATTATCATTTGATTATATCCACCTATACCAATCATTACAGCAGCAAGAGACAGTTTTACGATGAGCACTTTGCCATATAATGACGCTAGTGTAAGATCAAGGTTGCTTTCAAGAATGTACAACAATAAAGGACCAGTAACTACTATTATGCCTAAAATAATTACAGGAATTGTAGAGAACCTAGGTATAAGAATTGACAGAACTGAGGCCTTAGTAAACTCTTCTAAAGGTGCAGACTTTATTTTGGGAGCTACAATAGATGCCATATATATTACACCACCGATCCAAAGTGAGGCGGCTAAGTTATGCACAAAGTCAATTGCGATTGGTAATAACTGACCATTTGATGCACCGTGCCCAATTAAACTAGTTGTTACAAGGGTTAGTATTCCAATAGCAAGTATGATTATAGCTGGTTTCATTGAAGAGAAATTTCTATTTGATTTGGTGAGTTTGCGATAGAGTAATAGAGAAATTGCGAGTAGCAAAAAGGATTCAACTACTCTTATAATCCATATACTTCCAAACTTAGTCGAAATTGCTTCACTGATACCTATATTTACAGAATTTGCTTGAACGTATATCATACCAAAATCGGATATTAATAGAATAACAGAGCCAACTCCAGTTAGAATTACCGTGCCTCTATCAATTTCTTTTCTTATTTCTTGAATAGAATATTTTATCCATGGTATCTTTGATATAGGTCTCCACAGCCATAAAGTTGAAAACGCAGAACCAACAATAATTACCTGACCGGCCAATGCAGGAAATCTGGCAATTGCATCGGGTATATATAGCTGGGAGGAAGAAGAGGTACGGTCAGCTTGGTTTGATACACTACTGGGTATTGCTGCCTTTCCTACACCAAATACAAATGCATTCTCCGTAACATGTCCGTCGGTCTGGGAAAGAACCTTCGTAGTTACTGTATAAACTCCGTCCTTAAGATTTTCAGGAAGAGTTACACTTAAAGTAGATTGATCGTTGCCGACATTATGTATATTCTTGTTATCCACCTGCTTTCCATTGGAGTCCAAAATTGATAATTTACTATAACGTAAATCGACAGGTTCGCTGAAGTGAACGACAACTTTTGATGGAACTGTCGGTAATGATTGGGAAGGTGAGGGTTCACTGTTTATAACAAATGCATGAGCAAAAGATTTGGGAATTGTGGGAAGGAAAAGTAACCCTGAAAAGACGGTTACAATTAAAAAGCTCGCAAAGATAATTGAGTTGTTGTTAGTATCAAAATTTCTTTTAAAAGTAAGCCCTGTCATAATCTGCGAGATCTACTGTAATTGAGATTTTCGGATATTTTATTGTTCTAGTTTATTCGACGAATGTACCATAAAACATTAATTTTATGTAAGCCTATTTATCATGCTGTTATAGTGAAGTCAATTGATATATTTCGATCGTGTAATGTAAGAAGTAACTTTGCCTTTTTTTCATCTCCGGTGATAATTATTACATTAGTAGGACTGATTGTTCTTTTGTATTGCGATACTAGTCCAGCGTACGGTCATATAACTAAACAGTTTGGACCTATAAAGGTAGAAGTAGGATGGAGTAATGAACCTTCACTAGCAGGAGAATTGAATAATGTTATAGTTGGTG
>JBKPEX010000328.1:0-2800 GCA_046728625.1 Thermoproteota archaeon | reverse complement strand
GGGTAAGGGAAATTGGACCTTTTGTTCATGGCTATTCTATGACCATAGGTCCTGATGGTAAGCCAACAGTGAGGGAATTTGGTAATGTAAAATCATCATCGGCAGATGGTGCTAGTATTTTTAACAGACCTAAAATTACATCTGAAAGAGAACCTTTGGCAGATGTGACAACTTCAGAGAAAGAAGTAAAGGTGATAGTTGAATTGCCAGGCGTAAGTAAAGAAAATATCAAGGTAAATGTCCATGACAGTTCAGTAGAGGTAACGACTACTAATGCAGAAAAAAGAAAGTACAGGCAAGTTGTTGAGATACCTCCGGATACAGATATCAATACAGCTAGATCAACTTATAAGAATGGAATACTTGAAGTAACATTTAACAAAAAAGAACAATCTAAACCTAAAGGAAAACAGATAAACGTAGAATAGAATATTCTAGCAGAACTCGATGGATACTAATCTATAGGCATCTATGTGCTATTGGTTTTTTATTTGCTATTCATAGAATTGAGACTAGATTACCGAATGTTGAGCAATATGAGATTAATTGGAGAACATTAGCCGTCCTTGGCAAAATTAAATAAATAAATGAGTTCAACGATGTTATTTAGAATATGATTATAAATATCGATTCTGTATTACACATTCCGTAGTATTACAATTAAACAGCTTATACCAATGACGACTTTGCCATAGGTTTTATCATATACCTATAGAAGATTAAATAGCTAGAATAACCCTATTCCTAAGTCAAAGCAGATATTGATATATAGAACATAGTGCCAGACCGGTTTTGAAGGATGCAAAGAGGAAGAAATAGAAAGACCAGGGATAGTGTTGATAACAGAGGTATTTTTGGAATACATCATGTTACAGCAATAACTAGTGATCCACAGAGAAATGTAGATTTTTATGCTAATAGCCTGGGACTTAGGTTCGTGAAACTAACGGTAAATCAAGACGATCCGACTTCGTATCATCTTTATTATGGTGATGAGCTCGGACGTCCAGGCACCATTCTTACTTTCTTTCATTGGCCAGATGCGCCAAGAGGGCATAGGGGAACAAGTGAAGTGGCTGCTACATGTTTTCTTATTCCTGAGAATTCCATAAACTTTTGGATAGATCGATTCACAAGCAAACGAATAGAGTTTCGTGGGCCGTACAAGCGTTTTGAGGATGAATCAGTAATCACAGTATATGATCCTGATGGTCTAGAACTAGTACTTGTGGCACATAAGTCTGCAGAAAATAAGAGTGAAAGAGTATGGAAAGATGGCCCTATTCCTATTGAACACGCGATAAGAGGTTTTTATTCTGTAACTCTATCAGAGGAAGGATACGAACGCACTGCTTCTGTTTTGACTGATCAATTGGGATTTATTCCCACACGCCAGGATGGAGGCCGCTACCGCTTTGAGATAGCCACTAGAGGATCAGCTGTTGAACGAGAAGAAGAAGCAAGAGGAGCGAGTATTGTTGATGTTCTTTGTCTACCATATACCCAACAGGCGGTTATTGGAATTGGATCAGTTCACCATGTAGCATGGCGTACGCCTACTGATGAACAACAAAAGGTCTTGCGTGACAATATAATCAATGCTAGATTAAATGCCACTCCTGTGATAGATCGATTTTACTTTCATTCTGTATACTTTCGTGAACCGGGAGGTGTACTTTTCGAAGTTGCAACTAATCCGCCTGGATTTACTATAGACGAAAAAGCTGAGGAGCTAGGTACACACCTAGTGCTTCCTCCTTGGCTCGAATATATGCGAAAAGACCTAGAGAAAATCCTGCCTCCTGTACGTTTACCCAATACAGAAAAGAGGAACAAGTAGTAACGAACCGATTCGACGATGAGGAGAACTAAAAAGGGAATGGACAAGAAAGGACAAGGACTAAAATTTAATCATCTTTTCTATCCCTCACGTAAAAAAGAAGCTGAAGTAAGAGGTGGTGGTGAAGGAGGAGAAAAAGGAAAAGCCCTACCTATTACTCTCTTTTTACTTCATGGTACTGGAGGAAACGAAGAAGACTTAATTCCTCTAGGAAACGAAATAGCTCCAGGGGCTGCTATTCTTAGTCCTCGAGGAAAGGTATTAGAAAACGGGATGCCCCGATTTTTTCGACGACTAGCTGAAGGAGTTTTCGATCTAGAGGACCTGAAGTTTCGTACTTATGAATTAGCAGATTTTGTTAAAGAAGCATCTAAGATATATGGATTTGATTTGAAAAGCCTACTCGGTATAGGCTATTCAAATGGTGCAAATATAGCAGCAAGCGTACTGTTACTTAGACCAAACATTCTTTCCAATGCCATTCTCTTTCGTCCTATGGTACCGCTTGTACCAGACTTTTTGCCAGATCTTCGTTCTAAACATGTACTTATATCAGCAGGCTTGCACGATCCAATAGTCACGAGTCAGGAAACAAAGAATCTTTTAGATCTATTGCAAAAAGCTGGAGCAGACGTATCAATAAATTGGCAAAACAGCGGACACGAATTGACTTCAGACGAAGTTAGAAAAGCTAGAGACTGGCTCTTCTCAAAAATTACAACCTAATAAATTAATATATAATCAGTCGAATTTGCAGCCGTCGACCTTGCAATTCATTTTCCTGTTAATTATTCTACCTGTCACTATATTGCGAGTCCTCCAATGTGAATGGGCTGTTTTACATTCTTTTGATGTAATTTTTTAAGTAGCTTTATCTGAGCTGTCTAGATTTTGTATCTGTATCTTTTTCTACACTTCGTTGATATAGCATCAAATCTTGTTGCGACAGACGTGCTTGAT
>JBKPEX010000349.1:0-2412 GCA_046728625.1 Thermoproteota archaeon | reverse complement strand
AATTCCAGTGCCAGTGAAATTATATAGGTTTCAGAGTTAGGGTACTAAGATGTCGAGGTCTGGTGCATACATACTCCACATAGGTGACCAAGCAGGAGTAGCATGCATCTTAGCAAAGTTTCAACGTTCCCAAGGATATAAATCAGAAGTAATCAAACTTAGTACAAATGATAAATTTGGAATCTACTCGTTCTATAGAGATTATATATCTTTGATTGCGTCAGAAGAACAATTCGTTAATTATTGTTTACAAGAAGGAGGATCGGCAGATATAATTCATATTCATAGTAACATAGATATTCTATTCAAACTTCGCAAAAAATTTGGCAGAACCAAGAAGATCATTTTGCACTACCATGGGACTGATATTCGAGGACTTAAGAAGCAAAAACTTCCACACAGATCGCGGCTATCTGATTTAGCCATCAGCTTAATATTTACATACAGACGAATACGAAACAACTTATTATATAAAAAAAGAAGGACGGATAGAAAGGCACAGATGTTAGCCGATGTCGTAATTGTATCTACGCCTGATCTATTGCAAAATACCATTAAGGGAAGCATATATCTTCCAAATCCTGTTGATACAGATCATTTTAACCCTGATAAAACTTCGACAAATACTAAAAAGCAAGCGCTAATCATTGACACAGAGGTTACTGATACACAATGGGTATTAGACTACTGTAAAAAACACAATATTGGTCTAGATATCGAGGTCTACGATAGAATAAACAATCCAATCATGTACAAAGATATACCATCATTGCTGAAAGCTTATAATGTTTATATCGATATTAGATATGTTGATAAAAAAATTCTCGGTAATCTTAGCAAAACAGCATTAGAAGCATTAGCATGCGGCCTTGATGTTTTAGACTACCGGCTTAACTATTGTAGAGGTCTAGCGTCGGAACACTATCCAATTAATGTAATTTCTCAACTTTCAAGCCTTTACTTTAATGATGCGTTATAAAACCGCGACTTGTATTTTGCAATAAGAGGAAGAGTATGTGTGTTCAATTGCATTAACTGGACAATAATTCTGAAGTCATTGCACTTCAGGCTGATGCTGATAATTATAGAACCAAATGTATTCTAAATATCTTCCGGAGGATATTTTCTCTTTATATGTAATGATGATTTAGAATGCGCATGTTATAAGAAAAAAACAAACAAACAAAAATTCTATGTCAACTTGTAGGTCCTATCCTGTCCACGGCCTCTAGAATATGACTATTCTAGCCAAGTACATGGCAATAGAGCAGTATCACAGACGATTTTATTTTAGATTAATTAACAAATAGGAATTGAACATAAGTATTATTCCAACAAAAACTATTGAAATGGCTGTAGTGATTCTTCTATTGACAAATTCTCCCATTACCGTTTTATTTCTAGATAGTAACACTAGTGGTATCATGGGTAAAGGTATCATTAAACTCAAAACGACTTGACTATATACCAAAATATTGAGTGGATCAAGACCTAACAGTATTGCTATTGTAGTAGGAATAACATTGATAAAGCGAGTTACAAATCGTCTCAACCAAATATTTATTTTCTTTCCTAAGAGGCCCTCCATTATAGCCTGACCAGCAAGTGTTCCAGTAACTGATGATGCTATACCAGATGAAAGAAGTGTGACTAAAAATGCTACTCCTGCTAGAGTGCCAAACAAAGGCAATAGTGTTTTGTAAGCATCTGATATCGAAGCTACATTAGGGTTACTTGGATTGAATGCAGCAGCCGCCATGATCATTATAGCCGCATTAATCATGCCTGCAATTGTCAGCAAGACAATATTTTCGATAAGATGAAATTTTCTCATTCTTCTTCTTTGTTCTAAAGGTTTGCCCTGAGCTTTGTTTTTAGTGAGCCAAGAATGTACAAAAAGTGCATGCGGCATGACAGTAGCGCCAATTACTCCTACAGCTAGAAGTATTGCATTTGCATTACCAAGTGACGGGACGAAGGAATGATATAAAATAGAAGACGGGTCTGGTTTTGTGATAAATATTTCATATAGGTAGCCAAATCCTATTACTGATACAAATATTACAAATAACCTTTCGATAATATGAAATCTACGCTGGGTTGCTAGGGTCAAGATTATAATTACATCCAGCGCTCCAAATATTGCTGCATAGATCATAGGTATCCCAAAGAGTAAATTAAGAGCAATAACGGTCCCCAAGTACTCGGCCAAGTCAGTAGCAGCAGCAGCTAGTTCTGCTGCTAACCAATAGGATATCACATAGGCTTTCTTTCTTAGTTTTTCTCGTATCAATTCCGGTAACGACAATCCTGTTGCGATTCCAATCTTGCCGGAGAGATATTGAAGTAACATGGCCATACCACTTGAAAGCCAAACAACCCAAAGTAGACCATAGTTAAGGGAAGCGCCTG
>JBKPEX010000142.1:0-10060 GCA_046728625.1 Thermoproteota archaeon | reverse complement strand
TAGATAGATAGATAGATAGAATATTTCATAACAACTGTCAGCAATCTAAATATAGATATCACCGGGTGGTGATATCATCATTACATGTCCGCTTTTAAAAGTACAACTCACGTCGAGCCTCATATTAAAGAAAGTAATTATATACGAGATTTGGTGTTTGGTTTTGGCGATGGCGTTAACACATCGTTAGGAATTGTAGCTGGAGTAGGAGGGGCAGTAATTGCAGCTGATGTTATTATCCTCGCCGCACTTGTAGGAATGTTCACAGGTGCAAAGGCGATGGCAGTACAGAACTATCTTGCTGTTAAATCTCAAAGGGAGATATTGGAGTCAGAAATTAAACGAGAAGAATTTGAAATAGAGAACGTACCAGATAAGGAAAGAGAAGAAATCGAGGATATATTCAAGTCCAAAGGATTCCAAGGTCTTGAATTGAAAAAAGTAGTGGATAAGATTACATCGAATAAAGAAGTATGGCTTAAAACTATGCTAACCGAAGAACTGGGTCTTAACTTGGATATCTTAGGCAATCCCCTAAAAGGTGCACTTGTAATGTTTGGTTCATTCTTGCTTGGAGGCATTCTTCCAATTATTCCTTATTTTCTGGTTAAGAGTGCACTCATATCTTCTAGTGTGGCACTTGGAGTAGCTATTGGAATAAGTATAACATCTTCATTTTTAATAGGTGCTATAAAAGCACGTATGGCGAAAAAGAATTACATAAAAGGGGGTATTGAGATGGCCGGGCTAGGTACTGGTATAGCACTTGTGGGGTATGGTATAGGATCTGAGTTAGCTAAAATTGGTATAGTAAATATACAATAGGAGACCAAGCAATTTTAATGCTTACGACTGCACCATCTTTTAAGACAATTTAACCTGTTACTGGATTGCGATATTCTCGCTTTATCCTTATTCATCTTGTTCTGAAATCGACTTTAAGCAATATTGAGTAAGGAATGAAACATTATAAGATTCGGAATTTGCTTCAGTTATCCTTTGCAAGGCAAGACGTGTGGATAAACCTTTCTAAAATTTCAATTGGAGATTATCCCAATCTCTGTCTGAGACTCATCAGCAACTTAAACTCTGTTGAAGCATGTAACATTTAGTACGATTAATTAATTAATTTTCTCTAGGAATCAAAAAAGGGGTAAATCCCCTAACCGGTTTTTCAGATGTATCAAATAACATAGAATTAGAATGCTTCGCAAGCATTTGCAGCAACCGTTTACCGCTCTTCAGTTTTTGCTTCTTTAATTCAAAATCTTCTATCGGCGTTTTTGAATACTTACCTATATCAACATACAATTCCATTAATACCATAATGATTTCCTTTGCTCCAAGTTAAACTGCTAAAAATACGCATCTATCTCAATCTTTATATCCACCAAAGTTATAAACATTATTCACAGGCATCACTTGTGTAGACCCAATAACATGCTGGAGCGTAGGAACCACTTTCTTCAATGCATCAATGTTGTCTCCATGGGCATGAACTACCATTACAGACCCCATTTTGTCCGCCTTTCGTAAAAAAGTTATATCGCCGTCCAAATCAGTCAGAACTATATCTGGTGTTATATTGTTTTCAATTAAAGCACGAACAGTATCATCCGCGGCTATTTTCACAGAGTTGCGATCCCTTTTTATGAAATTGATATTCGACTCTAAGCCGGGTCCTGCGCCTATGACTATTATACGTCTACCAACAATCTTGTTTTCTATTGTTTTTAGATCAAGAGCCTTCCTCTTTATCAATCTGGATAAAAGGTTTGCTGCTTCTTGATCTTTTTCAGTGCTATAATGAAATTGTTGTCTGATTTCTTGATAATAGGGGAACCACTCTGTGAATCTCACCTTTAACTCTACATAGAAGTTCTTAATAGACTGTTTGTTGGCTAAAAGTCATTGCCCAAAAAAACAGTCTACGGTAAATGCCCAAGGTGCAAAACAAAAAGTGAGCTTGAAGTAATATCAGGAACTCCAGGCAAAGAGAAGTTCAAATGTAATCAATGTTATTATAAATTTGGTATCGAGGCCTTGTAAGAGAAATAAGGTTTTAACTCTTTGAAGAAGGCAATTTGACATCTCTACCGTAATGAAATTTATTGAGATAAAAGACAAGAAAACGGACAAGTATTCTATATCTGCTTAGTATACCTTATTTCTGTGAAACCTAGATGCAGTATTTTGATTATCGAATTTCAAAGATGAGATATTCCTTACTTTACGTATTCATGCAAACCACCTACATGGGCACAAGCAAGGAAAAACCTGATGCTACGCTTGCCACGGCTCCTATTATGGGCATTAATTTAGGTGTTTTCTCAGGATAATGAATATGTACTGATTTATCATTTTCCTTGTTGCAAATGCTGCAACGTGAATGAATACCTTCATTGCATTCAGCGCAGTATTCGAATGGGACCATTTCTGATCCACAAGCTCTACATAACATATACATCATTTGCTAATCTTGTTTTAAAGAGTTCCGCTAAAACATCACCATTATAAGAATTTATATATGGCAGATATTATAGTCCATCGCTTTGTTTAAAGGTAGAATCAGTAATTCACTTAGAATTATCAGCTTATTTAGATTATGAACACTAGAGCACGTGAACCAATATTAATTTTAAAGTATTTTCAAAATTGGAGTTCTTTATTCAGGCAAGAACAGTCCTTATTGTCTTTACAAAATCTTCTCTTCCTACAGGTTTTCGTATAACATAATTAGATTTTATATCAGGCAAAATACTTACTAATTCATCTGCTGCATCAAGTGCAGTTGCGAATATCACTTTAATATCTTTATTTATAGCCTTAATCCTATGATATAACTGTAATCCATTGAGACCAGGCATTCTTATATCCATAATTATTAAATCATAATGCGAGGAATTCAAAGCAAAATGCTTCAAAGCCTCATGAGCATCAGTAAATGCATCCACTCTATATCTTTCTGAATCCAGGAAGGATTTGTAAGTCAAGGGAATATCCGGTTCATCATCTATAAGCATAAGATTATGAGGATATTTTTGTTGTGGCCATCCTGGTTTTTCTTCTTTAAAGTAAGACGATGGCACTACGATTCTTTTCATAGCCTCGAGCCTAGATTCAAATTTGTTAGGTCTTTGTTTATTCGTAGAGGAAATATTACTACTGCTATCGTGGTTGCTGTTTCTTGTATCCAAGAAATTTACTGTATAGATAGGATATTTGCCACCAAAATTTCCTTTATTGATTTTACCAGCAAATCCAATGGTGTATTCACCTGCCTGTTTGAAATGATACTTAGTATGTAATTTGTTAAAAGATTTTATAATTCTATATAGATCTCCTCCTATTACCATTCCACCGGGTTGTGCGTGTGAGTTTATTTTTGAACAAAGATTAACCGTAGAGCCTAATAAATCGAAACTTTGAGAAGTTCCCGACTTTGCCATTTCTACTTGACCGTAATCAGCACTAATCCTATAGTTAAGTGATGGTAAACCTTCATCATTATACAGCTTGTCATTAATAACCGGACTGGCAACTATCATATCAATTCCACATTCAAGAACATCTTCGAATGCACTCTCGTTATTCGAATTAGATGTATTTGGAAAATAAGATATCAAAGAGTCTCCAACATTTTTGATTATCCTTGCATTGTTTCTTCTTAATATGGATGCCATTGTATTAAGATACATTGAAAAATATTTTCTAACTTTTTCGGCATCAGAAATTTCAGCGGTAGTCTTAGTAGAATCTACCATATCTACAAAAAGAACACAGTAGCTCTGCGAGTGGCCTGAGAAGTGGATCTCTTCAAAATAGCTCTCATTCAACAACGTCGACTCAGAGTCATCGCTCTGATACTTGTTATAGTTCATGCTGGATACTCCTGTATTCCCAAATTATCTATATAAGAATTTATAAATCCTTAAAGATTATATAATATCGGCTCGCTAAATTAAAATAAATATAAAAATGTCCAAGTCCTAATTTAAAGGATCTTTTTATAACATCATGTTCTACAATTTGCAATGCGAGGATCATCATCATCTTCAAAATCAAAAACCTTTTACGTAGTCTTGGCTGCAGGGTTTGTATTTATAATTATCGGGATTGCTTCAGTCATTTATACAAACACCCCGCTGAAGGTTTCTATAAATGAAAAATTAAAGCCTGGATTAAGTGATATTCTAACGCCTAATATGAATAAAGGAAACACTGCAAGCATTATCATCAGCGGCGGATCTATCGCAAATATAGTAATCAAGGATCCAGACAAGCAGATAATAAAGGCACAAAACGGGATCTCCAATTTTAACTATATTTTGAATGCTAAAAAGGAGGGGCAGTATGTCATTACTATTAAGAATACAGGCAAAACTGAGTTAGCGATAAGCGGATATGCTGAAACAAAAGGTAGCACGATAGCATTAGGAGGACAAATGATGTTGATAATAACAGGTATAATCGTGACAGGATTGAGCTTAAGAATAAGAATGCATTGAATATGCCTGTAGATGTTTTAAAATTCTGCCCGCTTAAAGGAGCCAAGGATTTTTATAAATGCACTTTTCCTTTTAATAGAACGTAATGCCTCTCCTACTATTTTATCGCAAAGGTGTCCCTCAAAATCAACATAAAAATAGTACTCCCAAGGGGTCTCTTTGGTCGGACGTGATTCTATCCTAGTAAGATTGATATTTCTATTGGCAAACTCTTCTAGAATGTCAAATAATGCTCCTGGAGCATGTGGTACTGAAAATATTATTGAAGTTCCGTCATGACCGGTGGGTTTTGTTTCTAGTTTCGATAAGACAAGAAATCTTGTGAAATTATTCTTTCTGTCTTCTATTCCTTCTTCCAGGATTACCATTCCATAGAGTTCGGCTGCTCTTCTGCTAGCAATTGCAGCAGCATCCATAATCCTCTTTTCTTTTATCATTTTCACTGCACCTGCCGTATCGTAAGTAGCCATTGGCTCAAGTCCTCTGTTTTGCAAATAAGTCCTGCATTGTGCAAGAGCCTGTGGATGTGAATATACATTAATTATCGAATTCGTATTCTTGTTCACAATCAGACAATGTCTGATCCTTTGGTAAATTTCGCCTGATACTACCATAGAAGTTTGTAATAATAAGTCGTAAGCCTCGTTTATGCTACCTTCGATCGAATTTTCAATAGGAACTACGGCACAATCTATCTTGCCAGATTCGACACTATCAAATACGTCTTGAAATGATTTCATAGGAACATACTCAGCATTTGGAAAATACTGTATCGTTGCCATTTCACTGTAGGCACCAGGCTCACCTTGAAACGCCACTTTCATAACGCTAGAGATGATAGAATATTATATTACTTGTTGCCTGTTTTATGGATTATTTTGAAGGTTTCCCTACCGTAATCATACGTTAATTTGCGTTCTTCATATACACCACATTGAATACATTTTACAGCACTATTGACACGTACTGTATCCCCGCCACAATTAAAACACAGCGCATAAATGACTCCAAATTCTTTTTCTTCGATTGTAATATGAATTGTTGAGTTTAGTAGACTGATGACTCTTCCTCTGATGATGTCTCCTAGCCTAAATGTGATCCTTCCTCTTCTCTCCCCCCTATCTCTCCCCCAGCTGGGATTTCGTCCTCCCATTCTACTAATTCTAGTTGAAGCGATTGCAGAAAATCCAGATTCAGACTTCTTATCATTAATGAAAAGAATTCTTACAGATATCATGCTACCAAATAGCGCTTCAATATAACCAACCACTATGTCTCCCACCTTTGTCATCGTAGGAGAATTCTTTTGATCAATCCTTACTATCCGTCTTTTGAAGTCATAAAGGGTATTGCCTAGTGCCTTTGATCTAACCGAACCATCATAAACATAAGTATTTTTTCCTCCTTCAAATTCTTCTATTGCTGCAACTTGTTCTCCAGGGAGGATTGGAGAAGCCTTTTGTTTTTTCAGACTCATAACACACCTTAATAATTGAATCTCTTGTTATAATTGTTACAGTTTAGCCCTTTATATTATGTCGGCATAACCTTCCCACGAGTTGCTTAAAGTTGCTGATCACTGAACGATCTTATAAACATCGAGAGGTAATTTCAGTTTTATGTATATAGATATCGCTGAGTTTATGAATAGACAGAGACCTACTGTCAACTGTAATTTTTTATAAGCGATAATTCGATACATTAACCACTACTAAAAAAAATATATCTCTACTGAATTTACACATGAAGCGAAACGAAGAACTTTGAAGCAGGAGAATATTAGGTTAATTCTCTAGCCAAATCTTGTATTGTATCGTTGTGTAATTTGCACGTTATTGAGTCCACATGCTAACTATTGACAAGCAGTTAACCATATAGTCAAACGATGCATTCAACCACTATTTTTCAGTTAAGGAACTCGAATTATCTGATGTCATGCCTATTTATAATGTTGAAAGGTTAAAGTATAGTCTTATTAATCCCTTAGTAATGGGGCTTGGTCTAGTCCTGAGGCTCAGATTAATTACAAATCAAAGACGAGCCTTAATTTTTATTTTTAGTACAAGCTGCATAGTAAGAATCATACCTGAATTATTTGCCTATCCATACCCGATAGGGTATGATGTAGTTAATTATTATATTCCTGTATTAGCAAATTTCAAAGCGCATTGGTTAGTCATTTTAGGACAATTTCCTCTATACATTCTAGTCCTTCATTTAATAAATATTTATTCTGGCCTTAGTCCTCATCTTACAGTCGTAACATTTAGCACTGTAGTATTTGGATTTTTCGGAGTCTCTGTTTTTTTAATAGCCAGAAGGCTAATGGAATTGGGTATTCATCACAGCATTTTTCTTACGATCTTCGTTATCTTTCAGATAGCCGTGCTCCGTGAGGCCTGGGATCTACACCGCGATTTATTCGCGTTTTTAACTATGTTCTTAACTTTTTCATTAATAGGCAGGAAAAGAAAAAAAATATGTACTAGATACGTTTCATTCGCTCTTGCTCTATCGGTAATCACTGCGATAAGTGATGGAATGATTGGAGCATTGTTTGTAACGTCATTGATAATTTATGCAGGTATTACAAGGGATAAAAATGTAATTCTCTGCGCACTGGTCGCCTCGGGTTCTTTTTTATTAGCAATATTGCCCTCTCAAAATGCCTTTCACATAAATATCGAAAGATTTTCCAAAACATCCCCACCAATTACGACAGTCCCTTCAAACGACCAGTACAATCGAATTAATTTATTAATTTTATTCGGAATAATAAATGGTCTACTAATTCCCACTGGTATAATCGGATTTAAGGTGGTAAAGAACAACCTACTCAAAATTCCGCTGCTAATTGTAATTGTAGTATCTTTCTCATGGGTTGTTTTTCCGGATATGAAATCATTAGTTGCTGATAGATGGATTATTTTAAGCGGAGTCTTTCTCTCATTTTTTGCTGCTTGCGGCATCTTGCACTTGGTTCAAAGGCTGGGTTCACAACATGTTGTTACTGCAATAATTTTGTCTGTATCGGGTATATTTGCAATAATGGGTATTGCATACGCTATAATGAGTGAAGATATGCCATTCATTTTATATGCAGTAGCCCGTAATAATATCGAAACGTTTGTACCGGTAACCATGCAAGCAAATTCAGTTAGCATAAAAGATACTGATAAAATAATTAATGCAGTTTCTTGGATAAACAATAATACAGATCAAAACTCAATTATTACCGGAGATAAAAGCATAAGAGGATGGATAGAAATGGACCTGAAAGGGAACAGAACGTATGTCTTTTCCGAGAATTTAAACAATAGGTTTCTTGATAAGGTAATCGATCAACATAGGAACGTATATTTGGTGACCTATTTCAAGGAACCTAACAACAGGAGCATTTCTATGGTTTATTCAAATGGCAAATTTAATATATATAAAATGGGCAAGCAGGATTCTAATCATCACATCCTAAATCTAGACCTACTTGCGATCCATTAATAAAAAGTAAACTATCAATTTGCTCATAAATTCAATAAGTTCATATTAATTGTTTGGAAAAAATTCTACTACACTTGGGAATTTATAGATATGATGTATATAAAAGCCCCAATATAGGGCTGTTTGCGAAAGCAAATGACAGCATAATTATAGTGCCGTTTGGTTTTGCTGAAACAAAAACAAGTAAATTAATTAAATATTTGCAAGTCGAAGAGGTCTATGCATCTGTAGGCAATACACGAATTATCGGTAGTATGACAGTTATGAATAACAATGGAATTTTGGTTCCTTCAATCGCATCAGATGAAGAGATTCAAATTCTCAAAAAGACAAGTGGTCTTAATGTTGAACGATTGCAAACCAAGTTTACAGCAATTGGAAATTTGATCTCCACTAATGACAACGGTGCATTAGTCTCACCGTTATTTAATGGCGATGTAGACGAACAAGTCCGAGATGTTCTTGGAGTACAGATTTATCCTATGCGAGTGGCTGGGTTTATTCAAACAGGTTCTATGGTTGTGGCAACAAACACAGGGGCTGCGGTACATCCTAAGGCATCAGAAGAAGAAATTAAGGCAATTTCTGAAGCATTACAGGTTCAAGTTGAACCTGTGACTGTTAATAGCGGTATCCCTTTTGTGTCTTCAGGTATAATTGCAAATTCAAAATCGGTGATTGTTGGAAATTTAACCAGTGGGCCTGAATTGATAATGCTCACCAGAGCCTTCAAAGCTTAGCACTACGTACAGCCTAATTAGACTAAAACATGCTAGAGCAGCAGCTCGAATAATACATATTATATTATATCATAATACTGTGGTACTATCCATGCTCGGAGTACAAAGTAGTCGCATTTCAACGTGAGAACTTTTCTATAATGGTACCAATGCATTTGGTAGTTTTGTTTAATAAATCGATTCGTGCGAATTCATTTGGTGAATGAATTTTAGAATATACATATGTGCTACCTATGGAAACACATGGTACGGAAAGTATTTTCATAAAAGAGTGCATTGGTCCTGTACCGGCAGAAGATATATTTAAAATTGCTTCACCAAAAATTTCTTTTGCAGATTCTTCAACGCATTTTACAAAGGGGTCACTTACTCCCGTCCTTGCTGCTGCTTCTCCATGGATTAATTTCAGTTCTATATTCTCACTAAAGCCGTTTTCTTTTAGATGATTCTTAAGCCGTTCAAACTGTTTATCAGGGACCATGTGGGGAACAAGTCGAAAATCTATTTTAGCAATAGCCTTAGCAGGGAGGACTGTTTTTGCACCTTCGCCAGTATATCCTGCGACCAATCCTGCTATGTTACATGTTGGCATTCCAGAAAGAGCCTTTACAATTTCTATCCCTGATACGTTATTTACAAAATTGCTTAAGTTATATTCCTGTTTAAATTTTTGTTCGTCAAACGGTTCATTAATCAAAGCGAGTTCTTCAGATGTAAAGCTTCTTACTTCCTTGTACCAGTCCTTGACTAATATTTTGCCAGTACCATCTCTTAGAGTATCTAAAGCTCTTATTAGAGTCCAAGCCGGATTTTCGATTAAAACCGCCAAGCTTGAGTGAGCATCTCTTGAAGGCCCTTTCGCGATCATCTCGACATAGAGCAAACCCTTCATTCCGAGGCTTATGATGGGCCTATCCTTTTCATCTATATAACCAAATTCCCAAATAACTGCGTCGCATACAAGTTTATTTTTGTATTTGATGAGATACTCTTCAATATTTACACTTCCAATTTCCTCTTCTCCTTCTACAATAAATTTAACGTTACACGGCACGTCACCAGTCTGGTTTATGAATGATTGTACTGCCTTGATACGAGTAATTAATTCTCCTTTATCGTCAGCTGCTCCTCGACCAAAGATGTAATTACCTTCTACTTTACCGCTAAATGGATCCGCATCCCATAAGTCTACAGGATCTTCTGGTTGAACATCGTAATGGTTATAAAATAAAATTGTCTTTCCGTTTGGATTCGATTTAGATTTAACCTCACCATATACTATTGGTGGAGTGTCCTTTTTGTTATCTTCTGAAC
>JBKPEX010000076.1:0-9778 GCA_046728625.1 Thermoproteota archaeon | reverse complement strand
ATAAAAATTCGTTTTCTTGTTTTTGCAGTATTCATGAGTTTGAACATAATATAGCTTCCAACAATAGACATCACAGCTGCTATAGGCATTAAAACTGGTATTATGATAGTCCATAGTAATTGTCCAAATATACTTACACTTCCAAATGTGTTTAGATGTATTCCGAAGTAGGTTTTGTATACATTAACTGACCAAGGAAAGAAAAGGGTAATGAAAAAAATTGAGACTATAGCAGGAGCAATTATAGATCTATATATATCGGTGGTATTTGTTGTTGTAGCTGTTATAATTATCTTTGAAGATTTAATTTCCGGTGTTTCTTTCACTTTTGTTCTTCTGCCATATTGCATCACAATAACATCAGCTGCTAATGCAGACAGGATATTTAGAAGGTAAAGAGGGTAAAGTGCTACAAAATAAGTATTTGATATAATTGTGGCAGTTGATTGTATTATCATAAAGAATGCAGTCATGAGAGTAAACATGAAAGGCGTTTTGTTGGTTCTTGTAACTATAAAAAAAATCATTCCAGTAATTAGTGGAATCAATAAAGATGCGGTAATAATAGCAGCAAATGGATCAGGATTAAAGTCAAAATATTGACCTTTTGAATATGGAAGTGTGAACATGAAAACTGTATTAACTGCAACCATCCAAAAGATAGCATATGCAAATAGAAAAGATATATTAATAAAGTGACTATTTTTGTTTCTTTGTTTCGTTTCTTGTATTCTTCCTTCTGATGATGATGATGTTATTGTTGTTAGATTTTTTAAATTGTAGATACCTATCAAAGCGCCTAGTATAGACATTATCATTCCAACAACTAGTAAAAAGTGTGGTGGGCTTAACAATCCATCAAATCCGAAATTTGAATGCCACCAGTAATCAAATCTGCCTGAAAATAACTGCATTAAAGAGCCTGCTGCGGCCAGCTTAAGTGGAAAAGGGATATACGATAATAATAATTTGGGTGAAAATGATGATAATGATTGTTTTCCCTCTTGTTGTTGTTGTCGTTGTTGATAACGAAGATGATTATTAGATTTAATGGATTTGATTATTCCAAATAATATTGCAATTATTGCTAAAGCGACTCCTGAATAAATTACGGTATGGGGTGGTGTAAAAAAACTCTCTACATTTACGATTCCATGCCAGATAATGTCCCAATTAGCTCCGCCAACTTGTAAAGCAACTCCTACAGATATTGCAAAGTAAACAAAGGAGAGGCGAGTCATCAGGCTTGATTCTTTGGTCAGTGCCGTTGCAGCTTTCAAGAACTTGAACTGTATTAGTATGATAATCAATATAATTTATTCTTTAATAGATTATGTATATGTGTATATATATAAGAACATTGAACGTAGATACCACCGCGTACCTCAGTAGAGGAAAATTTGAAATATAAAGGCTTTTAAGAATAAGATTTCATATAGCTTTGAGATTGATACGTCTGTTGCTGTCTAATTCGAATATAATAGACTTTGATTCCAAAGTCTATTTCTGGGTACATATCCTATTAGGCTAAGCATAACAAATAGATATACAGAGGTTTGACAAAATATGTTAAACGAAATAATTAGCAACCTTGTAGCTAAACTAAATGAAAGCCTCGATGAGCGTGACATCGGAGATCCGTATTTTGATAAAAAGGAATATCACGCTTATCCTTTTGTAAAGGGGAATTTTCACAAAATAGATGGCTGTACTGCATCAAGAAAAATGGTGTTCATAGACGGCGGTAATCAAGAGTTGTTAGGAGCGCCAAATTTTTCAATTCAACTAAATAGAATATATTTTAACATTTTCAAAGGAACTAACAGAATAACGCAAACACGCCTGCCACATAAGATTGAATTTTTTTCGATAACCCACTCTATACTCAAAAATGACAAGATACAGTATGAGACTTTTATATTCCCAATAAATGAAGAATGGAAAGATTATCTTCCCTCACAATCAGATCTCTCATTTAGTTCCAAAGACCGAACTGTCACAAGTGGAACTATGAGAGACGACCTGCAGAGAGTGGCATCTATATCAAGGAGATTTGCCGAATGGAAATATTCGAGTATAGTTGTAGAGCGATTATTAACTGAGAATGATATTCTCATAATAGATGGAACACTCCAGACAGCATTTACAAATGAAGACAAGTATATTGGTAGAGTCAAGGAAAATACAACAAAAAATGGTGTAATTTTTTCTGGATTATCGAAATCAAGTTCTCTATTTACAACAACAGGACTATCTCTATTGGGATCTCTTTTCAAACTTACTGATGAGTGGAAGCTTGATTTTGGAACATGGTACTACTATCCTATAGCAGAAGGTCTTGTATCTAGTCATTCAGCAATAATATTCATTCTCAAGCTACATGAAAATGCCAATCATATATTTAGGTACGAAGTAGACAAAGAGCAAGTAAAAAGAATGAATGAAGCAGAGCTTTATGATGTTTTTAGCAATTTAGCGGCCGTTTCAATGGACGCAACTTTTCCTGGATATCCCTATGGCCTTATAGACGCTGATGATAATGCAAGAGTTAGAACCAATGAGATTGGGACATATAGGATCATGGTACTGTCTGAGCTTTCAAAGCGTGGTTTGTGGAATAAATTTGCAAGACATATTCGTTCTACAGATGCTCATGAAATATTAAACCTATTGAAGGAATGAATTGGAAAATGCTTGAAGATTGTTGTGGGGAAGTCATTGCTGGTGAATTAGGAAAGTTAATTGTTAGACAAAAGAGCGATAGCGCCATAGAAATTGGTGACCTCCTTGTAGAGGAAAGAAATAATGGCGACTTTTTTTTGCAAGTCTTTGATCTTATGTACGGTAGCCAAGTTTCACGTTCAGCATTAGAAAGTATCTCTGGTATGAGACTCGAGGGTATTGGATCGAGTTTAGAATTCATGGAGCCGCATTTAAGAAATTATATTTTGGCTATAGCTAAACCTCTTTTACACATAACTGAGACTCCTCATAATCCAAAAGTGTTACCAAATTTTATGAGCCAGGTAAGACATATTAAGGAACAGGACTTGAATTTTCTATCAAAACCTAAAAACCCATTATATTTTGGAAAGGTCAGAAGTGGATCAAAGGTCTTGAACGTAGATATAAGTCTTGAAGCTATAGATGTTTTTTCTCATCATATTCTCATTCCCGCTACTACTGGTCGAGGGAAAAGTAATTTAATCAAAATTATGTTGTGGAATATTTTAGATAAGGAATATTGTGGAGTCCTTGTTTTAGATCCACATAATGAGTATTATGGAAAAAATAATGTTAGAGTGGGGTTGCAAAACCATCCTAATGCAAAAAACTCCCTGAGATATTATTCTCCTAATAGTACCCGCAATCCTGGAGCATACACACTTGTTATTAACTTAAGATCTATTGCGCCAGGAGACTTTAGAGGAATTGCAGGTTTTACTGAGGCACAACTGGAAATGATGTATCAAGCTTACAATCATTTCCATCAAAATTGGATAATGAATATTGTAGATGAATCTACAGATGAAAGAGAAAATGCGACGCATGAAAGCGGTGGCGACGGTACTAATGGTGACGTTGGTGGCGGTGGCGGTGGCGGCATGGGCGATACAGGCATAATAACAAGCCGAAATCGCAGTACGCTTAATGTCTTGAGAAGGAAGTTTGATAAAATACTTGGGATTTATTTCAGTCATACAGATAATCAAGTAAAATTCAGGAGTGCAACTTTTAGTAACACGATGGGAGAATCGACCATATTCGATATTATGAATCTGCTTGACCAAGGAAAAAAAGTGATTTTAGATACTTCTATGCTTGAAGATCAGGCCGAGCTTCTTATAGGAAGTATTGTTGCTAATCAGATCCTAAACCGTTACAAAAATGCAAAAGAAGATGACACCTTGAAAGATAAACCTGTGATTTCCATAGTAATTGAAGAAGCGCCAAGGGTATTAGGCGATCAAGTACTAAGAACATCTGGTGATAACATATATAGCGACATCGCAAGAGAGGGTAGAAAATTCAAAATTGGTCTTGTTGCAATAACTCAACTTACAAGCGTCATTCCAAAGACTATATTGGCAAATATGAACACCAAGGTAATTCTTGGTAATGAGCTTTATGTTGAAAGAAGCTCAATAATACAAAGTGCATCACAAGACCTTTCTACTGATGATAGAAATATTGCAAGCTTAGATAAAGGTGAGGCAATTATTAGTTCTAATTTTACAAAATTTGCAGTTCCCATAAAGATCCCACTTTTTGAAGATATTGTTAAAGACGTAGAAATAACTTCAACTAAGAAACAGAAGAAGGTGAATGTTATAACATAATGCATAGATTTGCACACATTACAGATTGTCATCTTGGTGCATGGAGAAACATAAAACTAAGAGAACTCAATCTTAAAGCCTTTGAGGAAGCGATTTCAATATGCATTGATGAACATGTAGACTTTATTGTCATAACTGGAGACTTTTTTGACCTTAACATTCCAGATCTAGCACCTGTAAAACGTGCAGTAGAGATTCTCAGAGAGGCTAGGAAAAATGGTATTGAGATCTATATGATTTATGGTTCACATGACTTTACTGCATCAACAGTGTCGATTATAGATATACTGCATAGTGCAGGGCTTTTCATTAAACCTGTTGAATTTGAACAAGTAGAAGACAAAATAAAACTAAAGTTTTTTAAAGATGTCAAGACTGTTGTCAAAATCACAGGACTATCTGGTCGAAAAACTGGCTTAGATGCAGAATACTACAGTATGCTGGATATGGACGCACTTGAATCTGAGGAAGGTTTTAAAATATTTCTTTTTCATGCTCCTATAAGCGAACTAACTCCAATTGACCTTGCTAGAGGAGATACTATACCATTGTCTTTGCTTCCAAAAGGATTTAGGTATTATGGTGGAGGTCATTTGCATAGAAGAATTGAGAGAAAACATGACGGAAACAGCATGATAGTTTATCCTGGACCACTATTTGGCGCTACATTTACTGATTTGGAAGAAACAGCGCGAGGCGAACGAAGAGGATTCTATATAGTTGAAGCAGATAGTGAGACTGTAAAGCCGCGTTTCATAGAAATTAAAGTAGTCGACATAATTTTCAAGCTAATCGGGGCTGATCAAAAAACTGCTAAACAGGTAGAGGATACCGTCTCTTTAATAATTGATGGAATGGATGTCTCAGGCAAAATAGTTCTAATTAAAATAAAAGGAACTCTAATCTCAGGTAAGAGTTCAGATATCAATTTCTCCAGATTTGAGGAAGTTCTTAGTAAGAAAGGTGCTCTTGTAACATCAATTAATAGAAGTGCCCTCACATCAACAGAAACTACACAAGTAAAAGTTTTAGGAGAAAGTATAGAAGATATAGAGAAAAAGATAATAAAAGAAACGACAGCATCATTCAAACTTGATCCTGCAATATCTGATGAAAAAGTTAAGTCTATCTTAAATTCCAGATTCGTAGGTGAGTTAGCACAATCTACAGCAAAGCAATTACTTCAGACACTAAAGACAGAAAAATTTGAAAATGAGAGTGTTAGCGACTATGAGAAACGTGTTAGAAATAGTGTTAAGTCTATTCTAGGAGTTGGCGATAATAAATAAATGATTTTGAAAAAGTTAAGTCTTCAAAATATAAGAAGCTATAAAGAGAAAACTGATATAGAAATACCTGAAGGTAGAACTCTATTTCAAGGAGATATTGGATGTGGAAAGTCCACAATTCTTTCTGCTATAGAGTTTGCTCTGTTTGGATTAGGTGACATAGATGGCAATCATATTCTGAGATCTGGTGAGAAAACAGGTTCTGTAGTTTTAGAATTTAATGTGGACGGGAAATCATATCAGATATATAGGTCACTAAAAAGACGTGGCAACAATGTCTCACAAGATAAAGGGTACATAATTGATGGCGATGTTACCACGAGCTATTCTACTAGTGAAATGAAATCTAAGGTTTTGCAAATTATAAATATCAATGAAAAATCGCAGACTAGAACAACATCTGTAATATACCGTTATGCTATCTTTACTCCGCAAGAAATGATGAAGCAAGTACTTGCAGAAACTAAGGAACGAAGACTTGAGATCCTTAGAAGAGCTTTCAGCATAGAGGAATACAGTACAGCGAAGAAAAATACAGGAGTAATTTCCACATGGATGGATAAGGAGATTCATGTAGTTAACGAACTTACAAAAGACCTCTATGATAAAGAAAACCTACTAAATCAAGAACAAATCAGAAGGAAGTCTTTGTCAGAAGAAATAAAAAAGATATCACATAGCATAGCACAATTAAATACAAATGTAGAGGATCTAAATAGAAAGTTACCTGATCTTAGAGACAAAAAAGAGCTTGTCATACAACTTAAGGAATCCATACCTCATCTAAATAATGCCATAGCCAAAAACCAAAATCTTAAGGAGCAACTACAAAGACATTTAGCAGGACTTGAAGAGCATTTAGAAGCAATCAAGAAATCAGAAGATATTCTTTTAAAATTGAAACCTAGTTATGATGATTACCTCACAAAGAGAGAAAGGCTACTAAAATTAGAGAAATCAGTACAACTTTATGTAAAGTTAGAAATAGAAAAGGTCAAACTTGAGCAATTTATAGAAAACGCAGCGCAATGTCTAAAAACGGAAAGAAGTAGACTAGATGATGAAATCAAAAAGGACAAGCAGAAGCTAGTCAATGAAAAAGAGGCGATTAATTCTCTAGATTCTATCGAGCAAGAAGAGCATAGCATCAGTGAAGCTCTAAAAAGACTACCTGAGTTACGAAAACAGGCTACCTATATTTCAACTATTATTTCAGAGAAAAAAGTACTCATAAATGCTAAAAATGAATTGATCAGTGGAAAGCAAAAGGAAATACAGCAAATAGAAAGTATTGGTAATGGCGCAACTTGCCCAAAATGTAAGCAGAGATTAACTAATGAACACATCTCTAAAGCAAGATACGAATTCGAGCAGGAAAGACAGCAAATGGAAGAGGAAATCAAATTCTTAACACAGCAAAAAACTAATCATGAGAAGGAAAAGGAGAAAATTGAGGAGCAGATAATTGCTATTGAGAATAAGGAAGGGCAGTTACAAAAACTCTTAAGAAGACGTGGAGAGCTCATTGAGAAGAAGCAGAATATAAAAGCTACATTAGAAAAACTCAAAGGACAAGAGTCGGATTTATGCAGAGTTGTTGATTCCTTACAGCGTGAAGAATATGCTATCAAAGAAAGGGAAAAGTTATCTGGAATACTGGAAGAGATCAAACAATTATCTAAGGATAAAGACCTCTATGATGATGTTCATGATTTAATTTCCAAATATGAGAATGAAAAAATTGAAACCCAGTATCTAGAGAAATATCAAGAGGTTAAAAGGAAATCTGAAATCCAAAATGAGATAGAAGATACCGTCAAATTTATTGATGATATACAAAGAGAGATAAGTTCTGATTCGAAAATATTAGTAGAAAAACAGGTTTTATACAATAAAAATAAAGAAGTAATAAGTCAACTGGAGAAACTTGAAGAAGAGTTAATGGAAATAGGAGAGACTCGCTCACAAAAACAACAGGAGTTGGCCGCTAAGGATTCAGAGTTGAAAGGTATGGAGATAAATCTTCGTCAACTTGAAAATGATATTATGCAAAAAAAGGAGTATTTTAAGAATAAACAGATCTTTCAACAAGCACAGAATTGGCTAGATCAGTGTTTCATACCTGCAATAGAAGATATAGAGAAACACGTACTTAGAGCGATTAACGAAGAGTTTAATCAACATTTCAAAACATGGTTTAATACATTAATTGAAACCCAAGATATAAGCGTAGAGATAGATGAAAATTTTACACCAATAATAAATCAGTCTGGTTATTCATTGGATGTAAATAGTCTCAGTGGTGGAGAAAAATCATCTGTTGCTTTGGCATACAGGCTTGCATTAAATATAATGATAAAGAAGATCGCATCTATGGAAAACAGTTTGCTTATTTTAGATGAACCTACTGATGGCTTTGGCAAAGAACAGTTGATAAGACTTAGAGAGGTGTTAGATGAATTAAATAGAGCACAAATAATATTGGTATCGCACGAACGTGAGCTGGAGAGCTTTGTAGATAGAATATATAAAGTAACCAAAGAAGGCAATATATCTAAGTTACAGCTAATAACGTCGTAGCGATCATTCTGAAATATTGTCATTTTATGAAGTTTGCTACTACAATAGGATGTGTTATTTCTAACAATAGATTATATTTCGAGTAGTGTAGTAAGACAACAGTAATTGATACATAGAATCTAATATAGGAATAACTAAAATAATTAATATTTTAGGGTATAACTTAGAGTTCGAAATTGCCTAGGACAAAGTATTTAAAAGAAGTTACATTGGATATTACGTGGCTTGGCTCGTCATTCTAAAGAAAAGAATGACATGAAAAGTGCATAAGTTTATTTGTATTACAAAATGATATTTAACCTCTGAATACTAGTACTACATCACCGTCGGCTCCATTTGACAAATTTCTCGAACGGATACTTCTAATGGAACTAAGAGATCAGTGCATGATGGCCAGAGTTGCTTTTGCTAATTTAAAAACTGGTATAAACTCATCTGATAGATATCTTTGCTGGAGTTTAGTTCAGACAATATTAGCTTCAATATCTAACATTTCAAAAATTTTTTGGCCTGCATACGATAAGGATAAAGCAGAAAAGTCTGAAGAATACTCTTTACGTGCTAAACAATATTCTTTACGCGGGACGTATCTGAGGCAATTATTACTAATAGACAAGAGATCACCACTGAATTCAAGAATATTAAGGAATTATTTTGGACATTATGATGAAAGGTTACACGATTGGGCAGAAAAGTCTAAAAATCATGTCCTAATACATAGAAATATCCCGCCCGAGGCTTCTGTGAATGTCCCAAATGATGACATACCTAATCCTATTGCTAATATGGGTACTTTAGAACCTACTACTTTCATACTAACTTTCTGGAACGATAGCATAGAAATTCCGGTTCTCATGAAATCAATAGAAGAGTTGCTGGCGTCTCTTGAAAAGAAGTTAGTGGAATGATCATTTTCTGCTGATAGTGATAATATACCAATTCATAAATGAAATGACATCTAAAAAATGAATATTTCCTATCTACCCACTAATGTGTTGAGAAGCGAGTTGACTAAATACAGCATGTCAGATTAACAAAGCGGCTTAAAAAACATGTCTGATCAGACATAAAACTACGCAAACTACAAAAAGAAGAATAATAATAACAGATATTCGCCAGTTCATGTATATCCTGTGAGTAATAACAAAAATGACACCAACTAACAAAGACTACAACTACAACAAACCACCTCCAATAATACAAGTTTACTTTGATGGCTTATGTCAGCCATTCAATCCAGGTGGAATTGCATGTTATGCTTTTGTAATAATAGCAGAGGACAAGAAACAAGAAGCTAAATACGGTCTAGCTGCAGAACCATTCTCAAATGATTCTAGCAATAACGTTGCGGAATATACAGGCGTCATTAAGGCGCTAGAATGGTTACTTCAAAATAATTGTAGCGACAAGCAAGTAATCGTAAAAGGAGATTCTAAACTTGTGATCTTTCAAATAAAAGGTAAATACAAAGTTAAGGCCTCTAGGATAATCCCGCTATACACTCTATCAATGGACCTTATTTCTAAATTCAAGTCCATTGATTTTGAATGGATTCCTAGAGAGGAAAAC
>JBKPEX010000228.1:0-2882 GCA_046728625.1 Thermoproteota archaeon | reverse complement strand
ATAATATAAAAAAGTGAGAGATGCATAAGCATATAACATATAATTTAGTTGATTTGTTATGTAGGGCAGAAGGACATTACCAGAACAATCAATCATATATGCAAGCGTGTAAATATATTAGTACAAAGGGGAGAATTGATCTATCTCGTATCTTTCCACCATAATGAGACTTTACAATACATTCGAAGTAAAGTAAATATCAAATTATTTATGTTGTATTAGCGCCCAATAATGATATCTGTAACCCTCTAATATAGTACCAAATAATATTGATGCACAGAGAGATGATGACGAGACTGTAAATCAGTATTTTGAAATAGCGGCCTCTTTATTTCCTACTAATATCTTACTGCAGGACAATTAGTTCATGATCAGCTATATACAATATACACACATGCACATGCTTTCAGCACGATTTCGATTGAATCCATTTCGCAACATCTGGCCACAATTTATCGTGCGCATTATCACCTATACATAGAGCTACATGGCCACCAGGATTCTTAATGATATCTTTTTCCTTGCTAGATACATAATCACTTACTGCTATTGCTGATTCTGTAGAAACAAGATCGTCTTTTTCGGCGTCTATAATTAGTAAAGGCACCTTTACATTTGCAAGGTCTATATAGTTATCATTTAGCTTCATTTTATTTTTTACAAGTAAATTATCCCTATAGCAATTGTTTATGATCTGACGGTAAAGATTTCCAGGGATTGGTGGGGTATCATAGAGCCATCTTTCAACATCAATAAAATTATTAACAAATTCTTTATCAGATAACTTTTTGAGCAATTTCAAATATTTATCGAACGAATATCTCGGAGGATTACGCATGACAAATGCAAGGTCAAGGACCTGTCCATTCATGTTACCAAACTCGTCAATCATCTTATCTATATCAATCGATCTGGACCAATTTGCAAGTATAGTGTTATCCTTAGCAAAATCTACCGGCGTAGCCATGAGCGCTAAACTTTTAACTTTAGGGCAATCAATATTATTAGGTTTGGTATTTGAGGCTTCTAATGCTGTATAAATGAGCGCAAGTAAGCCTCCCCAACAATATCCTAGAATAGCTATTTTTTTGTTTTCATCTGGCCGTGTTTCTAGTTTTTCGTTTCCCTTTTGTACTATACATTCAATGGCATTTCTTATGTAATCTACATAATCACTTAAAGATAATTTATTATCCTGGTTACTATTTGGGTAACCTAAATCAAGTAGATAGACATCGAGACCATTTGATAGCAAGTTTCTTACTACGCTTCTTTTAGGGTTTAAATCCATAATATGAAAGCGGTTGATGGGAGCATAGACTATAAGAAGCGGACCAGGATTTCGTTTTTCGCTATCTTTATTTTTAATTCTGTGATAGTGTAATAATCGAGCCCTTCCTTTTAAATAAATAGTATCGTGTGAAGAAAGTTTTGATTGTTTTGATGTTGACGATGTTAGTATAGGGATCGTACTATTGACATAAGAAAGGAACATCCAGTCAAGGTATTCTACTGGTAATCCTGTTCTCTGGTATAGTGAGTGCAAGTCAATGATAGAATCAACATACTTAGAAAGCAATGAAGTAAAAGACATGGATTTTAGTTCTTTATCGAATTCTTTGTCCATAATTTTTAGCCATAAATTATAGAAGGCATCAATGTTACATAACTTTCTCATATCGTCTCCTTCTGTCTCGTTTTTCTTTCTTAAAGCATCCTGAAATGTCCTAAAATAGATTGAATTATAATAATTGTATAATTGAATACTACTATTAAACACATCTACTGACTTTGGTATCATTTCCAAATAAGGAAAAATTTGATTCATGATTTTAATCCCATTTGGAGGTTATATATAATATCCTTCAGGCTTCCCATGACTAGGAAAGAGTAAGGACTATATTTCAATAATGTCCTAGTTAGTTAAAACTAGACGCAGTAACCAGCAAGTATACCATTTTTTACAATGCATGCCCACTCATGATATAATTTGCCCTAGCGTAGTTCAAAGCCATCTCTGTAACACAAGGAACAAATAAATTGCAAGGGTATCTTTATTACCTCACTTTGTCACAGAGCGTGATGAAACTGAAAGCCATATCATTATCCGTTTTCCTATTTGCCATAATGGTTCTACTAATACCTAGCACTACTGTACTGGCAGCGACAGTAATTCATAATGAGAGTTCCATCTCCGATGTAAATGGCACTGGTAACAACAGTGAACAAAAACAATCACAACAACAACAACAGCAACCAAAAACTCACGTGTATACTCTAATAGCAGAAAATACTACATTAGAAATAGCTCCGGGAGTTCGTGTTGATGCTTGGACTTATAATCATACTATTCCTGGACCCACTTTAACAGCAACAGAAGGCGACCGGGTTATAATACATTTTATTAACAAAACACCTCTCCCCCATACAGTTCATTTACATGGAGACCATCCTAGCCAACAAGATGGAGTATTTGAACAAATCCCAGCGAATGGAACTTATACTTATGATTTCATTGCCGAGCCAGCTGGTGCGTTAATGTATCATTGTCATGTCTCACCGGTAATGCAGCATGTACGGATGGGATTATATGGTGCATTTGTAGTTTACCCAAGACAACCATTACCTCCTGCAAGAGAATATGTTCTTGTTGATGGAGAATACGATACTCAGAACCAGCTAAATCCAGTGCCAGAATACTACATGTTCAACGGCTATGCAGAACAATATATGGCACATCCTCTTCCTGCCAAAACTAATGAGACGGTTAGAATTTATCTTGTAAATTTGGGTCTTTCTCCAGCCTATGGTATGCATATTCACGGAACATTGTTTAAAGCATATCCTTCTGGTATTTGGCAGAACTCTCCATTAAAAGTGCA
>JBKPEX010000129.1:0-2120 GCA_046728625.1 Thermoproteota archaeon | reverse complement strand
CGGCGAAATTGGTGCATTACTTGCTCTTTCTTTACTTTTCGGAAAATTTCCTCTCCCCGCGGCCGTTCTTGCGGGTGTAGGAGGCGGACTAATAAAAGATGATTTTTCCGATATTGCAGAATGGTTTAGATTTAAGAAAAGTAGGAATTTATTAAAGGAAAGATTGCTTGCCTATCGACGATATCTTCTCAGGCGCTGGGAATATTAGTAAACACTAAGTATAGAACTGAAATAATCTCCTAATCTTACTTTAGTAATTCATGTTGGTCATGTTAAGTAAATAAATAGGCCTATCTGATATAAGAAATGGTCTCTGGCTGACCGAACGCATACAACAAACCATCTCTTCCGCCCACAAAGAGCATATTATACCCTATACTAGGTGAAGAGTCTATTATATCCATGGTCGGGAATTCCCATAATTGATTACCCTTGCGTATGTCCAGTCCATATATATGCGAATCAAGTGAAGCAAAGAATAACATCTCATCTTTTGGAGTTATTACAGGTGAAGACCAAATCCTATCACGAGATTCAAAATCCCATATCTTTGATCCGCTGTTACAACAAATGCAATATACTTTCCTATCTGAAGATGCAAAGAAGACTCTGTTTTCTAGAACTGCAGGAGACGCTAAAAAAGGCTTTGTTAGATGCTTATCCCACATTATTAATCCATTCGATTGTTTCAAGCAATATATCGAACCATTATGAGTGCCTATGAAGATCAGACCATCATGGGACAGACACGGTGATGAGGATCTTACCTTGCCATCCAATTTTGTTTTCCATTGCAATCCACCGTCTAAAGTCAGACAGTATATGAATCCATCATCAGATCCTACAAATAGTTCATTCCCATTAAAAGAAGGAGAAGACCAAACCTCGCCTTGGGTTTCCACTCTCCATTTAAGATCTCCCTGCATATCAATTGCATAAATGTACTTATCTAAAGATCCAACAACTATGATATCATTTGCAAGGCATGGTGAAGAGAATACGTCACCACTAGTTTTAATCTTCCAGGCGATCTCTCCAGTATTTACATATAGTGCAACAATATGATTGCTGCTAGGAAGGATTTTTTCTTTAATCCAAGAATCAAACGTAGCACATATTAACAAATCTTGTTCAATCAATGGAGAAGAGATAATTGGACTACCAATATTCGTATGCCATTTTTCTTCTCTTTGATACATATTCAAGGCAAAAATTCTTCCAGCGGTTGTGGCTACGTATACAATACCATTATCAATTATAGGTGAAGATATCATTGGGCCTAATTCTGTTACCCATTTAAGGGAAGGCTTTGCAGACAATGTCGAAGACGATATTCCTGTTCTCATCGCATTACCCCTAAACATTTTCCACGAACTTTGCTCGGCTTTCATATCAAGTGTTTATTCTACCGCCTATTATTGCATACATAACCAGTTCTCAAGTGGATCTAGTGCTGTTATATCTAGATATGTCAATACTATGGAGGCTCTTGCAAAAACAGTGTCTTTACAGACTAAATCAATATAGACTAAATGCTCTGGATCTGTTATCACCAGGGCTATGAAGGGATTCCACTGCAAACATATACGCTTCAAATTTTAGATCTCGCAAAGCATCATTCATAATTAGATTATACTAATCGAAACGTTCTCCCCAAATTTCTCAGGCAGATGTTATGGTTGTTTCCATAGTATTCATCATCCCAAGAATAATACAAATTCCTCCGCAAGTTGAAGGTTCAAGAGAATGATAAAGTATTGAAAGACTTTTCAGATTATGAAGTAACTCTTTATAGTGTCGTAATTAAATCATGAATTGATGTCTTATCCAGAAGACGTATTCTCTAGAATGTATGCAGAAATAGGGAGAGATGACAGGGGAGGTCTGGTTTATCCAAAGGAGGAAGTCAACGAGGAGATTAATCTCCAAGCAGTAGATGATGCACTGCAAACCAATATCTTTAATACTATGTTGAGTAGGAGATCCCAAAGAAAGTTTGAAAATAAACAGGTTGAAAATTCTAAAATCGAAATGATACTAGCCGCTGCTGATACAGCTCCAACAGCTGGTGGCTTTCAGGGATTTGAGATTTACCATGTTAAAAATCCAGACATTAAACT
>JBKPEX010000373.1:0-8757 GCA_046728625.1 Thermoproteota archaeon | reverse complement strand
TCTGTAGATTCAGCATATAATCTAATTAATGGCTCAGTACCACTTGGCCTTACCATTATCCATGTCTCTTTATCTATCCACAGCTTTACGCCATCGAGGGTTTCAACCTTATGTAGAGTTCCGTGGTTTGTACACTCTTTTATGATCTGGCTGGCAACTTGTTTTGAGGGGCATTTAAATTTTGATTTATATTGAAATACTTTGGGTAATGTTTCCATTAGTTTTGACAATGGTACTACTTCCTTTTTTTCATTGTAAGTTGACCTTGTTGCTGTTGTCATAGAATCCATTGTTCCCGATAGTAATGATGGCGATACAGCAAGCATATCCAGCATCAATGCAGTGGTCATTGCACCATCTCTGACTTCATTCAATTTGCCATACATAAAGCCGCCATTTTCTTCCAAGCCGATGAGGGCTTTGCGTCTTACCATTTCCCTAGATACTTCGACACTTCCAACTTTGGTGTAGATTACCTTCGATTTCTCGGATTCTTCCGCTATCATTAGTGGTAATGCCATGGTGGTATTAACAGGACATACAACCTCGGCCCCACTATGCCTATTTATTAACAAATGTTTGACCAGCAATGTGCCAGTCTTATCTCCAGGATAAATCACTCCTTCTTCATCACAAAAAATGCTGCGATCACCATCGCCATCATATGCCACTCCAAAATCAGCCTTTGTATCTTTCACTAAATTTGAAAGCGTCCTAAGGTTATCGGCAGTTGGTTCAGAGCCTCGACTCGGAAAATTGCCGTCTATATTACCGTTGATTGTAGTAATTTTGCATCCAAGTTTACTTGCTAGAAACGGCGCAACGGCAGCTTGTACTCCGTTCCCAGTATCCATGACAATACTGAATTTGCGTTCTCTAATCTTTTCGACGTCCACCAAAGACAACACGGATTCAATATAGGAATTGATTACATCCTTGCGAGTATACTCTAAACCATATCCATCAACTTTGGAATAGTCCTTTGAATAAAATATGTCTTCGACCTTTAATTCATCTTCCCTTGAGATTTCCACACCGTCTTCCGCAATTGGCTTAAGCCCATTATATTCAGGTGGATTGTGTGAAGCGGTTATCATTATTCCACCACTGCAACCAAGTTTCTTTACAGCATACTGTAGGCAAGGCGTCGGGAGAAGACCTACATTACATATATCTAGACCAGCTGAGTTAACTGTAGAAGAGACCAACTTAGACAAAATAGGACTTGACTTTCGTCCATCGTGGCCAATAATGATTGGGCCGCTTTTGAAATAAGTTGCTAGTGAATATGAAAGATCAATAACTAAATCAATTGTTAATTCCTTTCCAAAAATGCCTCTAACTCCATTTGTACCAAACAGTCGCGGTCTGTTATTGCTATTATTAGGGCAGTCGCCGCCATCATCATTGTTGATCTCCTTTAGTGTTTCCTTTGACATTTATAACAGTGAATGGGGTTATGATTAAATAATTTATTAAGATATTGTTAATGGGCTTTTCAGATTTATAATTGGAACTTCTAATACGTACAGTAATAAATCATTCCATCGAGTGTCAGATTTATGACTTTTTAAGCAAATAATAAGCCATTTTTTTTCGCCCGTATACTATGCTCAAATAAAGTAATGAAGATCCAACTAGACTTGGTATCGTTGCACCGGCTGCAGAAAGTTGAGGAATATAAATTGGAGATAGTGAGGATAGAAGATAATACATCAGAACACCAAATGCCCATGAAACAATGGCAGGACTTCCAATTCTTAATGCATCTTTTCCGTACATGGTATTCTTTACATCATATTTTTGATGTTTAACTATGTAGTAATCCGATAATACGACTCCAAATAAGGGTACAAATACTGCTCCTATTAAAAGAATAAAGGTTTGATACTCTGATATTGGGACCAAGATAGCCAGTATAGTGCTAAGTGCAGTAAATCCAATTATCAGGTAGCGTTGATTTACTTTATGAAAGATATTTTGTGCAGAAACTGCGGCAGAATACACATCAGCAAATGCATTATCTGCTTCATCAGCTAAAAGTACCAACAATAGAAATCCAAAGAATAAGGATTGAATAACACTGATTATTGCCACAACATCCGACCTGCCAAGAAGCAGTCCTCCAAAATAGAACAATATATTAGTAACGGTAAAACCCACAAGTGTTCCTCGGAAAGCACCTTTGCTATTATGTGCAAATCTATTATAATCAGCGACAAGAGGCATCCAAGATATCGGCATGGCTATAACAAGATCAAGTGCTGTAAAAAATGACATCGTTGTTATACTAGCAGTATTAGTACCGGCAGTCATTGTAGAGGCAGATAAAATTTTTGATAGATTTCCACTTGTAAGAAGAGATAGCAGTATTATTGCTGTAGAGCCATACACTATCCAAATAGAAAATTTTCCGATCCATCTTTTTATTACTGTAAGGGGACCGGCTATACCTAGTAGTGCAATAAAAGACCCTATAATAATAGCCCAGGCATAATATGGGATTATACCATTTACTAACATTTCTGCGGCCTTTGACATGATCATAATTTCAAATATCGTCCAACCAATTAGCTGCATTACATTTAATGTTGCAGGAATGTATGAACCATGGATACCAAATGAAGGTCTCATACTTATGAGAGACGGAACGGCATTATCACTTCCAATTTTACCGGCGAGAGCCAAAAGAAAAGAACCTGCGACCGAGCCGATGATGATCGCAAATATTGCATCAGCAAATCTGGCAGAGCTAAGAAAAGACCCTGCTGAGAAAACCAAAAGGCCTACTCCAAGACTAGACCAGAGTATAAAATATTCTGTTCCGCGTATTAACCTATATTTTAACGGAACTGGCTCAATACCCCATTGAGGCAGGCTCCTTATTGAAACCAACTTTTTCTAGGATGATTCCCAATTGAAGCACTCTATATATGTAATCCTCTTATTAGTAGGATGCCCGTTAAAAATAAAAGAAAGGGCGCAGACGTCTGTACGCATCGAACGCGCGGGGGTTGCCAAGCCTGGCCAACGGCGCAGGTCTCTATGGTTTTCTCTGAAGTAATGTACTTGGGAGAGTAAGAAAGAGTGCGATGCTTAGAATGAGCCAGGCAGGAAATATAGAACGTCTGCTCCTATAACCCTGTTCCTCAGGGATTCGTGGGTTCAAATCCCACCCCCCGCACTATCGTTCTATTTATAGTAACACCAAATAAAGATCTTGTAATTCCTTTTAGTTATGATTTTTGTTCTCATATCGTATGTTATCAAGCATCATCATGGTATAATAACTCAAGATATAGAAAATATCATGCTATTAAGGTACAAGCAGCCGATTCGTTTGCATCGATCACGCATTCTCTATTCTGGCCTTTACTTTACCACCATTATTCAGTAACTTTCCACGAGCAGTTCCGCTTATAATATCAAGTGATATAATAGATTATAATTATTCTTGTTGTCGTTCATTTTGCTTTTGCTAGTAGGATTATATTTATTATTGTTAATATAAAAATAATGTATAGATATTGCCTCCTTCGCATAAAAAAAAATTGAAACACAAGAAACCAGAAGCCTCTAACGATATCTCGGAGCGGGAAATAGGTATCTTTATTAACTCAATAAAAAATGTGGATGGATATCCTAAGATTAGAGATCTACAAAAGATCGTTCCATCTCTAAATCTCGTAAAAATACATACGATCCTTAAATATCTGCAAAGATCGAAAAGACTCATAGTTGATAATGACGGATATATTACTTGGATAAAAGAAGACAATTCCAATAAGTTCGGGAATAGTTTCTCTGACGTCGCAAATATCAGTAAAGATTTTGCAGAGTATGTTGCCCTTAGAAAAATGGATCCTAACGAAAATTGAATTGATTCTCAAATGCGAATGCATATTTAATGCATTTTCTTCATCGCTATTCTATACAAATTAAGTATTATTGTCATCGCTCAATTACATTTCAGAAGTAAAGTCTATCATATCATAAATACAGTGTCTAGTTGAGATTGACCGCTAGAATGGATAAGTGAGTAAAACATAATAGCTCTCGATAACTACTCGACCCTATGTGGAAAGTAATGACACCAAAAAAAATAGCATTTGGTGAAAATGCTGCGAAGGAATTTGACTATCCCGAAAGGTCACTTATTATTACGACTACTACGCCTGATATCTACAACAAGTGGTTAGATTACATGGGAATAAAGAACTTTGAGATATACGATAAGGCAACGCCTGATCCGGCAATAGAAAATGTTGAGGCATTAAGAAAGCAATATGAAGGCAAAAATATCTCTGCTTACATTGGTTTAGGCGGCGGAAGTTCCATGGACGTATGCAAATATCTTGGCAAGATTACAGGCATACCAAAAATACTTATACCAACTACCTTTGGAACAGGTGCTGAAATGACTACTTATGCTGTGATAAGTTTTCAACATAAGAAAAAATTATTACAAGATGAGGCTTTTCTTGCTGACGCCGCAATCGTAGATCCGTACTTCTTACCCGGAACACCATTTAATATAATGAGAAACTCTGCCTGCGATGCTGCCGCTCAGGCGTCTGAAGGTCATGACAGCAAGATCGGAAATCCGCTTACAAAGTTGTTTTGTAGAGAGGCCTTTGATATCTTGGAAGACGGCATAATTAACGATAAGCCTCAATTGTTGCCATATGGTGCCATGTTATCTGGAATTGGATTTGGAAACTCCTCAACAACTTTAGGTCATGCGCTATCTTATGTATTTTCAAATGAAGGCGTACCACATGGATATGCGTTATCATCATGTACAACAGTTGCTCATAAATTCAACAAATCGCCATACTATGAACGGTTCAAAAGGATTTGCCAGAAGTTAAAATTTGAGCCTATTAAGCTGAAACAACCACTTGATGAGGCAGCAGATGTAATAATGCCAGACAGAGGACATTTAGATAACAACCCAGTTCCCATCACTAAACAAGATGTAATAAGTTGTTTGCAAGAGATCACCAATGGAAATCCATTAGCCTAACAATATTATCAGGACATAGTGAAACAAAACAGAACTTACTTAAAGAGCGGTGAGACTCAGAGTATTGCTCCATGTAATAAATGGTTACTGTTGACATTCTCTCCATCTTCACAATTAACCCTATGCAAAGATCAAAACACAATGTATGAAAAGTGGACGACCGTATTCAGGTGATAGATTTGACAATATTGCTAAATCGTGATAAATCAGTTGAAGTAAAGACAAAAAAATGTGATGTACTAGACATGTCTCTGAATTAGAGTTAGTTAGTTCATTGCGACTAGTTAATCGCCAAATGATATTTCATACTTCATTTCTAACTAAATATAACGATTTTCCAGAATTTTAATTAAGGTATGATCTCCTATCATAAATGCTAATGGAACAAAAAATTGAAAAATCTATTGTCAAACATAAAGTTGCAGATATTAACATTGTCAGAAATAGCAGGGGATATTCAATATCAGAGTTAAAGCAATCTGGAATAAATAACGTCAGATTCGCTAGGAATAATGGTCTAACTATTGATAAATTGCGAAAAACAATATATTCAGAAAATGTTGAACGATTGAAACCATTTGTAGAAAAGATCCTAGAGTCTCAAAGAAAAAAGAATGATACCAGAAAAGCCAAGACGACAAGTAATAAGAAACCAAAAAAAGAATCTGCTGCTAAAAGGAGTGCTACAAAAAAAACAAGGAAAACCGCTTCAACAACGCAGGAGAAAAATAAAACTTAGAACAGATATACAGTAATTCGTTTCTTTTTACCACTTTGGACTCGCCCATAAATGAACCTCTACTGGTTATTCTAAAAGTAAAACCATAGTCATAGTCTGCATGTCTGCATATCAAGAATTATTAATTACAGATATGGAGCTGCACAATGTTGAGTTCTCTACTTAATTAATGAAGTGGAGTTGCTGCTCCATAAATATGTACTAAGGCAAAAGAATATAACTTTATCAGTGATAGTAATGGAGTAGAGGATGAACAGTACTTGCCATTTTTACAAACGACAATTTAAAATGAGGTGGTACCATTTACCATTTAAAAGATACGTTCTTCTAAAGAGGAGATATTAGTGGCTGTTTCGGAAAAGAAGGAAGAAGAGCTGAAAAGCATTATTTCGATCAATGGTAACATTGATCGAAATAATCGTGAGGGACTGAGAGGTTGGTTAAATCCCTCACGATATGGATGGGAAAGAGTATCATACTGGCTGCAGCGACTGACTGGAATATTCTTATTAGTATACTTTATAGGTCATGTCTATGAAACCAGTTCACTGACAGGCGGTTTGGATGCATGGAATGCAATGTTACAGCTCACTCAAACTCCCTGGGGACATACATTTCTGTTGTTAGTAATCGGTACAAGTACATTTCATTCAGTAAATGGTATCCGACTGATATTTACGGAGGCTGGAAGAGGAATTGGTAAACCTGGACGGCCTGATTATCCGTACAAAGCAGTTTCTCTTAATTATCGCCAGAAATCTGGAATATGGGTTTCATTAATATTGGCTGCGTTAGCTATGCTATATGGAGCTAGTGTCCTGTTTGGCGGAGATTAGGGAAATATACTGTAGTGCATAAGGAGAGGAATGGCTGGTGAGTAAAAGCAATTGATGATTCGAGAAAGCCAAATAATGAAGATACATTATGTTACTGGAATAGCAGCATTATTTGTAGTTGCTGTACACATTATAATGCGGCTGATCATGCCATTCAATATGAGTTTAAACTATACTAACGTCATTGCAAATTACCATAATATTCCATATGCGTTGCTACTTGAATCTATCCTCATTCTTATTGCAATACATGGCTTCAATGGGTTGAGAATCATATTGCTCGAATTGAGGCAGAACACGTTCTGGGAAAGAGGAGTCACTTTCTTTACTCTGGCAGCCATGATTTCAGTTATAGCATACGGAACGAGAACGATAATATTAGCTAGCGGACTCTAGCAACTCTACTGGGGAATTCAGATATTAAATGATTAATAAAAAGAGGCCAGGATGAACAAAATGTCTTTAGAAGAAAACAAAAAACCAATGGAGCAAAATGAAAAGAAACCTCCTAAAGAGATTCTTTTAAGGGTATTCCGAGACAATAGACAGAAAGAAGACAATTCTGGTCATCGATACGATACTTTCAAAGTATCCACACAGCGTTGGACAACAGTACTTGATGCGTTACTTCATGTAAAAAGTTATCAAGACAGCAGCATTGGAATAAGGTATTCTTGTAGGATGGCCTCATGTGGCTCTTGCGGTATGAAAATTAATGGAATTCCCAGGCTTGCTTGCTATACAAAGATTTCAGAATTACAAGGAGATACTATAACCTGTGAACCGCTTGCAAACTTCCCGCATATTCGTGACCTTGTAACAGATTTTTCACAGTTTTTTACTCATCATAAAGAAATGCAGCCGTATATCCATAATGATATGTCTGAAATAAGTGATATGAAAAAATTATCAGAATTCAAACAAAGTCCTGAGGATGTGGACAAATATTTGCAGTTCTCATATTGTATTAAATGTGGCTTGTGTTATTCTGCGTGTCCCACTGTAGCGACCGACACCAAGTTTCCTGGCCCTCAAGCAATTTCACAAGCGTATAGATATGTTGCAGATACAAGAGACAACTCCACAAAACAGCGGCTTAAGATTGTAGATGATAGGCATGGTATATGGAGATGCCACTTTGCAGGCTCTTGTAGTAGTGTTTGTCCTAAGGGAGTTGATCCTGCACTTGGAATTCAACTATTAAGGGGTCATCTTTTAAGTTTTTCGAAAAATGAAAAGAAGATAGCTCAATTACAGGACCGTTCTAAAAACTCGGAGATATGACAAATATCTTATGTTAAAATTATATGTGTCACGATACAATCAGAATAACGTACTTTAATTTTATATAATTCTTCGAATCTATCGTCGAATATAATCGAAATTCCTACTTGATAACTATTAAAAATTTAAGCTCACTTTATGAGCACGAAGTACACTTTTTTTCTCTCGGGGATAAGAATTATGCATTTTTGTCTGGTAGTTTGCTCTCGTTAACCTGTTTATTTATGGCATCGGCCATAAAGTGGTTACTAACATTTACTTTCACACTATTAATCCCGGATAGCTTATAGATGTTGTCTCGCACATCTTGTGCAATCTTAAAGCCAAAAATAGCAGGACAAAATGGACTCGTCAGATGAAGATCGATGTCTACACTTCCAGTATTAATGTCAACTTTATCTATTAATTCCAATTCCATTATCGAAACTCCAATCTCTGGATCTACAATCTTAGTTAGTTCCTCAAAAATCTGTTTCCGCGTCCCTTGAATATCTTGGCTCATCATTCATAAATTCACAAGAACCCTATTTAACTATTGCAGATTATATACTGCGGATAGGCTAATTATATAAAATAGAGATAGGCTAATTATAAAGATCGATATAAGCAGAATTATAACATATCTCAATAGATTCTTTCTTTATAAGTTTGGGATAGTAGCCAATAGATCATTTTTTGTTGTGATAATAATAAAGCCATGATTAAGGGTTCAGCTAGAATAGGTTCACCTTTATCATTAATTGCAACAGAATATTTGTAACATTCATTTAACATCTTTTCGAATAGGTTTCTGTCCTCTTTAGCAGGTAAACTGTCTGCAAATCCACTCCACGATTCTATTTCTTTTGTGAGGATATCATTTTGTGGGAATA
>JBKPEX010000107.1:0-1615 GCA_046728625.1 Thermoproteota archaeon | reverse complement strand
GCCTGTAGTACACCACCTACACGTTAGACGCATGAATGGAATCAGAGCAATGATTGCTGTTCCTAACAGCATTTCCGTCATGCAAAGATTGAATTTAGTTATTTTGAACATAGGATTATTATCGCGTAGTAAGTATTGCTAATATCCTCAGCATTATTGTTAAAAATTATAATACTCTAATACAAACAGCAATGTTGTTAATTGATCAAATTCATCTAGATCACAAGAAAATAATCCGTCTTGTAAAAGGCGATATTACAGAAAGAAGAGAGGATGATGTGGATGTTATAGTTAATGCTGCAAATTCTTATCTCAAACATGGAGGAGGTGTAGCAGGTGTTATTGTAAGAAAAGGAGGCGCAGTAATACAGGAAGAAAGTAATAAAATAGGTTTTGTCCCCGTTGGCTCTTCTGTAATTACCACAGCAGGAAAACTACCATTTAAAGCAATAATACATACAGTTGGGCCGAGAATGGGAGAAGGAGATGAAGAGATAAAATTAGCAAACGCTGTAAAGAGTAGTTTAACAATTGCTTCGGACAAAAAGTTCACAAGTATATCAATGCCAGCGATCAGCTCTGGAATATTTGGATTTCCCAAGGATAAGTGTGCAAATATACTCCTTGGTGAATCTAGAAAGTTTCTGGAGAAAGACGGCCATAACTCTTCTCTTGAAACTATAGAGTTCTGTATAATCGATGAGGAGACTATAGGCTACTTCAAAAAAGAATTTGCAGATATGAAAGATGGGGGCCATTTATGCTAGTCCTAGTTGAACTAATCTATAAGCAGAACATGTATGCAAGTAGTGAAGGTAGTGAAGGCTCTAGAGGGTGTGCCTCTGTATGTATTATCTTATTTTCTGTGTAATTAATATAATAATAATTAATTATTTTTTGATCTTTTATTAATTACCAGAAGTGTTATAACATTCGTGGCCACATGCAAATAGAGCCTTCACTGCTTACACTTCATTTTACTACTTTCTGATTAGTGAAGCATCTTCTGGCCCACGCTAGATAGAAAAGGCAACTGCAATTATGGTGTTATTTGTCAAACAGTTAACTGTATGGGATATAATTAGAAATATTAGAGATTATGTGAGAATTGGAAAGATGGCTACAGATCCAGAAGATGCAAACTGGCTATCAGGTACGTTTCTTCAGAAGTGTCAAATTAGTAACCATTTTCATTTCCACTAACTACAAAATTTAAGAAAAAACAATAACAGCTAAAGAAAATTTGTGTGTCCAAATTACTGTGTAGTTGGTCCGGGTTGTACATTATAGACCTCATTATATGCTTGGCATTTGGGACACTGAAATACGCTATTGACAGATATTTCACCTTGGGAGACATTACGTACAAGAATGTTATTACAGCTACCACAAACATAATCCAACTCTTCACCATAATTTCCTTCTATAAACGGCTCATTCACGCTATTACTACTATTGCCATCGCTTCTTTTTCTGTAAATGAGTCGCGTACCCTCTTGCGGTTCGGGTATAATTCTGCATTTAATTTCGACCATTTGTTCTCTTCTTTTTCTATTTTGTGTTAATTGACATCTTAAAACCGGTAAAAATCATTATTGCCTAATGTGTGCCAGAA
>JBKPEX010000258.1:0-1625 GCA_046728625.1 Thermoproteota archaeon | reverse complement strand
TATCAATATATGATTTGTATTTATGTAGATACTCATTGGCTTGTTTTTGAGTAGCAGCATCTGAAGTGCTATTATTATTTCTCAAGGTAAGATTAACATTATCTATTTGAGCTTGGAGTATTTTTTCTCCTAGTTTTTGCTCTTCATAATCATTTAGCCAATCATTAGATTTAACTAAGTGTATAATAGCATGAGTATGCATATCGTCTTTTTTTAGACCAAATTCAGATGCAGTAATATTAGAATAAACAACCAAAATCGACGCAGCTATGACAAATAATGAGACAATTAAGAAAAACTTGGTAGGGCGATGAAGTTGTTTCTTGCGATTATTATGGTCGGGTGGATTTGACATGTAATAATTATTCACAATTTGTGCGCGGCAAATATTCACTATAGTTGACTTTTATTAATAGTCTTTCAAAGAAGAACAACAGTTATTGCGTTCAATCCCACTTACGTTCTCTTCTTATGATAACAGCAGAGTCCTTTACGTCTAATAACATATCATCACCGAGCTTCAATTTTAAATCCTTTACAACCTGTGAAGGAATTGCGATCATAAAGCTACTCCCAATTTTGCGGAGCTTCAACCTAATCTCCATATCTATAAGATATCCTTGAGATATATTTATATAGTGAGATATCCTATAGATATCGCTTAATGACAAAGAGTGTTACTTCTAAACATTTTTGATTCCCCCGCGCGACATGTGATGGATGTCCTAAGAGTGCACTTAGCTTTAGCTTTTTCTATTTTGGAACTTTGAAACAACTTTAAAGTGGGCCCAAGGAGCTTTGGCATGACTTTAAAGTGTTTTAAAAATTCAAAGATTATGATGAATATTCGGCGGCAGCAATGTCTCGTTTTATACTAAACTGTGCCTTTTTTACTTTCTGTTTCTTTTTTTGTGGATAAGCATCTTAAATTCGGTGAGAATCATTATTACCTAAAGTATCCCAGAAACCAATCTGTTCGCTGATTGACAGATAATCTTAGCCTTCGTAGGCATCACAAGAATAACTAATCACAACCATATGATGATATTCGAATTGTTTTTATTTTCGCAAAAAAGGTGGGTAGCTGTAATAATCAGCTATTGTTTCTTTATGCAGAGTGGAATCTATGGTGAGCCGGTTGTGACTGGTAAGCCGGTTGTGACTGGTGAGCCGGTTCTGACTGGTAAGCCTGAGCTGACTGGACAGCCAGTATCAGTTACAAAGTTTATACAATTGCTTTGTGTGTTGAGTGCTGCAGTTCCAAACCCACTGGCGATAGTCTTTGATTTATTCTTTGATTTACTAACTGTGTTTCCATCGTTACTATTTGCGAATGCGGGCATTACAACTAGTGCTCCTACCATTAACATTGTCACTGTCAAGACTGCAAATATTCCTAGAGTTGTTGTGGTTGTATGCTTCATCTATTTTCGTCAGAAACATTACGATGTTATCGATATATGTGAATTGAGTTAGTTACTGCTGTTTGTTATCTCTGAATAAATAGTGTATAATTTCTTACAGATTTATTTAGCACTATTTATTTAGCTTTTTTATTATCGTCTTATTTTATATATTTATCAAGTGTATCAAATGAGGTATGGATTCTTTACTATCTTTGATAG
>JBKPEX010000347.1:0-2548 GCA_046728625.1 Thermoproteota archaeon | reverse complement strand
GAAGGGTATTGGCAGAGGAACGGGTGGAGTAATATAGCCAAATACAATACCCATTCATTCATAATTATCCCTGATAGTGCACTTGTCAGAAAAAGGTTTGCGAATTTAGGATCTTCTTCCAATGTTGCGTCTAATGATGGTATAATGCCAGTTGCAGGAATGGCCTTTGCTGGAGACAGGGGCATATCAAAAGTCGAGGTTAGTACTGATGGCGGTACCTCTTGGAAAGAGGCTAGGATCAAAGATCCTCTCTCTCAATATACATGGGTTCTGTGGGCTACTGAACTGAATCTGGCTAATAAAAGTGCTGATAAGAGGATTGTAGTTAGAGCCACGGACAAGACTGGAAAAATCCAGACAGACATGATAGCAAATCCATTTCCAGATGGAGCGAAAGGCTACCATATAGTGGATGTATAAAATATAGTAGTAGTCATAATTGCTTGATAGCACTTTATCTTAAATGAGAAATGATATGAATATGTACATGGCACTTAGATTATCTAAAGTCTGATTTTTCTTATATAAGCGAGAATATGACCCACTTAAAGAGAAAGAAAGAGAAAATTATCTAATGATTGTTTAATTCTTCTTATTACATAGCTTAAAAAAGATGTTTTTGTTGTCTATGTTATATGGCATTAATTGACGAACACATTATTAAATGCAGTATCTGTGGACGAGGATTGATCGTAAAGGATACTGTTAACAACGGGATGGCTTTTTTAAGTCATTTGAAATTAGACCATGGTATCGAATATATACCTCAACTTATGACTGAACAAAAGACAAAAAAGTCCGTAGAAAACCAAGTGCACGAAGCATTAGAATTTAATAATATGCCATCAGAGCCTCATGAATAATAGACCTATATTGTTTGCATTTCAAAAAAAATCATTCCAAAAATTACGTTTCACTATCAGCTTTATGGGACTGCCATATCTTAATGAATATGATTCTTTTTCATTCCATTTTTTTGTGTGTGTGTAATTACATTCCAACTGTTAACGCCTTTTCAAGTATTTGAAAAGTTGCTGGCAAAATGCCTATTGGTTCACCATCAATAGTAACAGGTACATCTCTCTCCTTTGAGTGAATGGACACCTTTCTGGATTGCATATAAAATATATCAGACTCATCACTATATTTGCCATTTTTCATATTAACCAGTTCATCTAACATCGTAATACTGTCTGAATCTTTTAGAATAACTATATCAAGTAATCCATCAGAAACACTAGCTTGTGGTGCTGCCATAAACCCACCCCCAATAAATTTACCATTGGCAATAATCCCCATCGTCATCTTTAAAAGTACCTTTTCGCGTCCATCATCTACAATAACTTCACAAAGATTGCTTTCATATCCAGGTAGAGTTGTAGCGATACTTGCTACCGTGGATACAAGGCGGCTATTAATCTTGTTTCTCATCTTTTTTGATTTATCTATAACTTCAGCTCCAAATCCTATCTCTGCAGCATTGAGGAAGACTTTTGTTACTGCTTTTAAATGGTCATTAGGATCTGTAGCTGTAGCGCTTATAACATCTATCTTCTGTGTTTTACCTTTTATGAAATTATTACAGCATTCCATAACTTCTTCAGGAAAATCGAGTGATTTAGCTAAAACATTTCTTGTTCCGCTTGGAAACAATCCCATTATAGCTTGAGGGCTTATTGGGTATAATGTTGCTGATTTGAAATTATTATTATTATTATTATTATCAGTATTACTTTCTGGACTACTACTACCTTTATCACTAGAAACAGGAGAAGAGGAAGAAGAAGAAGAAGAAGAAGGAGAAATCTGACTATTGGGGTTTTTTTCTTCGGAGAAGAAGCCGTTTACAACCTCATTTATTGTTCCATCCCCACCCATTGCTACTACCCTCTTAAATCCTTTCTTTAAAAATTCCCTCGTAAGTGTTGTCCCATCACCTGCTTTTGCGGTAAACACAACTTCAGGGGTTTCACCGCCAAATGCTTCCTTTATTTTGCTATAAAGTTCATCCCAACCCTTACCAGTCGATCCGCTAGAGGAAGTGGGATTGACAACTATTACTGTATTGCAATCACATTTTGAAATGCTCCCTTTATTTTCATTTTGTATTATGCTGCTGGTACTAGTATTAATAGCCGTATTAACAGGTGCTGCTACATTCTCTCCTGCAGCTGTTTCTGTATTTTTCAATGATTTACAATATCATGGACTTGTTCATAATTAATATTTATTATACTTTATTACTATAAATTGAATGGGGTTTAGCTCAGTGTTATCATTGTTCAAAGTATACCGCTGATATTAAGACCCTTAGTCTTGGCCAGGCCAACAGAAAAAATATGAAATTGATATAACTCTTTCCAACCTATTTATTATATTATCATATGAATAATAGTAAAAAAACTATAGTAATTGGCGTCATGTCTACTCTGTTGATTGCAGTAATGATACAACCCTCATTCTCATATAATATTAAACAAGCCTTGGCTCTCTCTTCTTCTTCCTCCTCCTCTCCTGCATATGCACAATCGCAGACAAGTAGTAATGC
>JBKPEX010000300.1:0-1742 GCA_046728625.1 Thermoproteota archaeon | reverse complement strand
GGCCCGAATAGTGTCTGGATTGTTTGTTGTGTTATAGCCTGTGTTATAGGCACTCCTTTGCTTGATTGTACGGCTATCTGAGTGATGGCTTGGTCTACAACCGTTGTCCTACGTAACCCCTGTTGTATTGCAAGTTTCTCGATAGATAACGATACCGTACCTCTAGGATTATCTTGCACTTGGTTTGCTATCTGAATTATCGAATGTATTGAACTTACACGCAGGCTAGAACTTTGTAGCAATATACGATTTATAATCTGCTGTATGCCCAACTTGCTAACCTTTGGATATTCGCTTGCAATTTGTTGAATTACTTGATTTGTTTGCAGTTCAACAACCGTTTGTACTACTACTGGAGTTAAATTCTGTCCTATCCTTGATTGTATTGCTATCTGAGTGATAGCTTGGTTGACAAGTTTTGTATTATCAGATGCTTGTTGTTTTGCAAGCTGTACTATTGATTGCGACAGAGAGCCAACATATCTTTCTGACACAACTTGCTGAATAACTTGATTTATCGTCTGTACGGGGCTTAATCTTTTACCCGCAGCAAGTTGTAAAGCTATTCTGTTGATGACTTGTTGTATGTTTGATTGTTTTGTAGTAGGATGTTGAGTTGGATTATTTACTATTAACTGCTGTGTTGTTTGGATCAGTACTGTCTGTTGTAATAATACACGGATTAAATTCTGTCCCATTCTTGGTTGTATTGCTACCTGAGTGATAGCATGATTGATAGGTCGTATATTGCCAGATGCTTGTTGTTTTGCAAGCTGTACTATTGACAATGATACCATACCCCTATTCTTCTCCGCCGAAAGCTGTACGAATATTTGTCTAATGATCTGTTTTGCATTTCCTCCAAAATTAGTAGTTTGAAGTGCAATTTGTTGAATTACCTGTTGTACGCTTGATTGTCGTACTGTGGGATCTTGAACTGCTATTTGTTTTGCAACTTGAGATATCTGTTGGTTTGCAGTTGACACTCCAATTGCCTTTTGAATAGCTACCTGTACTATAGCCTGTTGGCTAGGTACTCCTTTACTTGTTTGTTCTGCTACCTGAGCGATAGAATTTTTGATCAAACTGTTGGACTGTTTTGCAAACTGAACTATGGATAATGATATCGGGCCTCGGGGATTGAGTGCTACTTGACGTGAGATTTGGAAAATTGCGTTTTGGGCAATGCCCTGACCGGATCTCTTAGATGTTTGGTCTAATACTTGTTTTAATACCTGTTGCACTTTGCTATTGGAGACTGTTCCGAGCTTCAGCAGCGAGATCTGTTTTGCAATCTGGGATATCTGTTGTTTTGAATTCGTTCCGGATAATAAGATATTTGCCGACGTTGCGTCCTCTTTAACAGTAGCTGCTTTTGAGATAGGCATTGAAGAATAAGTTTTCTCCTCTTGTGCGTAGCCTTTTTCGGCGAAGTGGGTGGATGCTATATTGCCAATAAACAGGACTAAAAACAGACTTATAGATATGAGAGCGGTTGAGGTACTTCGTTTAAGTTTAAAATCTATCTTGCTTTGATGATGAGATATAATCTCATTATGCTCTTTGTTAGTGGAGAGAGCAATTCTAAAACGATCTATATTTATATATTGAGTAAAATCCAATGTATGCTGCAGATCCTCATCCCTTTTATATGTGTCTGATACGTGAATCTGAAGGCTTATTACATTATTATTTAGTTCAACATTAAAATCGCTTTTATAATTTGTGCAGTGAGAAATGCC
>JBKPEX010000334.1:0-3643 GCA_046728625.1 Thermoproteota archaeon | reverse complement strand
CCTTCGAACTAGGGCCCTAATTTAGCAGACATCGGATTGTCTGGAGGCAATAATAGTCTGTTTGTTGTACGGAGCGACTTTAGAATAATGTACTCTTCTTCAAGCATTGATTGCGATATTCACACAAGTAAGCGGAATTATGTCATGATCCATTAACACGATAATGATCTAATGGATTTGATATAATTTATTTCTCTTATCTCGTCTACATTATACCGATTGATGAATCGGCATCCATCATTTGTAGCAACAACTATTACAATCAAATTGCTGAGACTAGGTTCCATCTAATGAAAATCTGTTTTTAAACTGATGCTTCTATGAAACTCCATACCGTCTGAATTAGATGTAAAGTGGTAATAAATGAATTATTAATCTGTCAAATTAAATCAATATCGTAGCTTAGATAAATAGTCCTATAAATGATACTCTATGAAAAAGGAAAATTTTATATACATTATTGTGAGTGCAGGGCTCTTTATTCTTACTGCTTCAACATTGCTGGATCCATTACAGTCCCAGGGACGTAATGACAATGATGAGCATAAAAATCTAAAGGAGCAGGAGCATGCAACGGGTCAGATAGTGAATAGCAAATATTTGACAATATCAGGCGTTACCTTCAACCAAAATCAAAATACGATAAATATGGCTGGAAAGATAGCAAATAACTCTACGCATCAGTCATTTACAAACGTAGCAATTGTAGGCGAACTTTATGACAAAGAAAACCGACTGATCACTGCAACTTCTGGTTCCGCATTTATGGCCAATCTGTCTCCAGGACAACAATCAGGATTTACAATTACCACTAACCTTCCGAATCATGAAGAAGTTGTACGCTATACTGCCTCACCCAGTGGATCCGCTATGAAATGAATTCAGATCACACTAAAAGTTTTGATATCCAATTCTAGACTTGCTTGTGTACTAGCAGAAAATATAGCAACTAAAAATTCTTCTTGTCATTTTTATTGATTAGTGAAGATCGTAGCAGCTCTTCTGCGTAATTCCAAACCTCATTAGTACGTGCGAAAGCCATAACAGACTGTCGGTATAGTTTGAATGCCATGCGTTGTCTATAAAGATAGACTCTGATTCTCGTTCGCTTATGATATTGTTGGTAAAGTGTTATTAAAATGAAGGAATTTTGATTCAATTACCATTGATTAATATGTAAATTTCTCGCAGGCAATCAATGATATCTATCGATTAGACGACTATAAAATTTTCTCTTTAATGACACCATTATTTCCTCCTACTGCTTTTTCCTCTTGCAGGTCCACCTCCAAGCTCATTTCTTACCTTTGTTAATTTCTTACTTTTGCTAGAGTCCTTGCTCTTTTCTTTTGCCGCGTTTTTATTTACTTGTTTATTACCCTTTGATTTTCCTACCATTTACTATAATGTTAATAAGATAGTATATAGTTATATGCTAAATATTCCAAGGATAGATAGTCATTTTCTACTTGCCTAAACCTCGATTAACAATTCACAATACATGCGCTTGAATCGATATCGTTGGTCAGTTTGTTTAATATCATCAATAGATAGTTTGTCTATATTTATTGAACTAGCTGGGCAATATCACTTACGTGAGCCTGTTTCACTACACGTTATAAAAAATATTATGCTTCGACACGAAGAACTGTAAAGGAATTTGGATAGGGGCATCCGAAGATTGGGATCCTCTTATTCATTAAGAAAATTTAGTCCATTTTATTGTCTTGTAAGATAATATATAGACGCATATCAAATCTATTTTAAGTTAAAATACATATATTCTAACAAAATACTATGATATTCCAAACAAGAGCGAAGCTATGAGTTATGGAATTAATACAAATAGGTGAGGTATGTCGCAACAAAGTTTCCTCGTATCAAAAGTATTGCAGAAAATGTGCAAGTCACAACAAACGTTATACCCCAAATCAATATCATTCCTATTCAAAAAGGTCAGAACCTACAAAGTATACATTGGAATTGGCAAAGGCTTTTCGGTGGCGAAGTACGTGGCTAGATTACAAAAACTTTGGATAATATATCTCCAACGACTAATGGATTTTTTCATATCCGCGTTTTCTTATACTATGAAAAAATTCAGTTTTTTAGGGCGTGTTATAATGATACCATTAATCACACAATCAATCCAGTCGAAATGTCAGGAAAAGTGATATTTACGGCCTCTCATTTTTCGTAAATAAGAAATTTTGCATCAATAAGATAACAGACAAAAACGTTATTGTACTCCTGATCGATATCATCACAAAATAGCTGAACCACGGCTCTAGCAGAATACATCACAAGTGTAGGTTGTATGGTTCATCGGGTTTTTTGGTAAAATATTGCTTCATCTGATAACGAAAATGAATAATGTGGAATCCGTTTCTAATTGGTGAAAGCAGATGTACTTTAGAACGATAAGAAAGAGAAGAAGAACAAATAAAACATAGTACAGCCCGGATATTAATATCAGCAGATTACTTCTAGCTTCTCATTTGTGCAATAATATTGTCCACAACCATACATTATTATAGAATAATCACCACAGATCTATTGTTACTATCGCGGAAATGGCAATGATGACTGCATTCTAGCTCTGAGCTATTTCCAAACAATAAATCATCAATAAATCATTGTCTACATCTGCTGCATTGTTAAAAAGGTAAAAGTGGATGGCAAACATACTAAATTATAATACAATTCGGAATCTTGGATAATCATTACGGCGATATTTTCTTTTGGTTTGATTCCTTTTTGCTCATCATGTCGCGGTTAACGAATTCTTTGTCAAGCTCCTCTTGTTTTATTTGCTCCCCACGACGCCCAGGAGTTTTCATTTGCTGCTGGCTTACTTCCCTTTTTTCATCGGCTAGCTCGTCAGCTCCACGATATCCGTGACCATTCTGCTGTTTTTTCTTTCGAAGCTCCTTGGCATATCTTTCCCTAAAGGATGCCTCTTCTTGTGTATCATCTGACATGGCTTATTTACCTTATTGCTATGCCACGTCCACAGGTAAATATGTTGCATCAAGATCTTTCTAGCCTTTCAAGTGTTCAATGAGTTTTGATATCTATATTTTAAACAGGACCTTCTCTTTTCATATTACCTCCCTGTACAACGGATATGCTCATTACTGATAAGAAAGTACGACTCTAGACCCAGGAGGCAATGAAGTATTGTACTCTCTTTGATATTTTTATCAAGCTCAAATTTTCAGCAATAGTTTAGTGATATTAAAGCCTGACGCCAGAAGCATACCAGTTACCATGTGATGCTTCCTGGAATACTACGATGACCTCTTTCCTGTCTACCTTCAATATTTTTACCACGTCATCAGTAATTGCCTCAGCAAGTCTATCTTTTTCTGTCTGCGTTTTGCCACTATACATTGAAACACTAACTATAGGCATACATTATTATCATTATCCCAAATCATAAATAAACCTACTTTCTTGAATTTGCTTTAATATTGTATTCATGCATGGACGTATAAATAATTTAGACTGTAATTTTCTTATGATTTGCTAGTATTGTTGCTATTTAGAGAATGCGATCTCTACTCACATTTAGCCGTATCAAGAATAGATTGTTGTTTTTCTTGGAATGATACTACTAAATGCAACAAGGAAATAAAATACC
>JBKPEX010000159.1:0-8556 GCA_046728625.1 Thermoproteota archaeon | reverse complement strand
TCGGCAGCGTCAGATGTGTATAAGAGACAGGAATATTATTATCTTTCGTCCTCTGTTTCCTGCCAAAATTTCTCTTAGTTCTTCTATCTTGGATTTACTATTAAGCGCGATATTCATTGCTTTGTTCCTTGACAGCAGCGCTTCTCGGGCAAGCTTGTTTCTTCCAGACATCATTATAAGTTTTTCAAAGGGAACAGGATAATGAAAACCCAATCTCCTTAGAATCGATTGGTAATTTGAGATATTATCGTTATACTCCTTCATCTCTTCAGGTAGCATTTGCACTTGCCTTCTCTCTATATGAAATTGAGCAAGATGTTTTTCTTCGACTAATTCACTGGCTGAAACCTGGAACACGACGCCTCCAACCAGTCTTGGCAGCTCGACATGCATACCATCCTCTCTTTCGATCGTTGCTGTCAGCCCGAGTCTAAATGGGGATGCCATCTGTTCTGCTATAGATCTGTATCCAGGTGCAGCCAGATGATGAACTTCATCAAAAATTATTAGTGAAAACTTGTTGCCTAGACTTGCAGCTCTTATATAAGCAGAATCATATGTCGATATTGTAATTGGCTCCATTTCATCTAAGCCTCCTCCAATAGTCCCTACTTTCAAATTTTTGAATGATTTCATGAGGACGAATTTCCACTGCTCCATGAGATCAAGAGTGGGTACGATAACTAGACAAGCAGAGTTTACCGTCTCTATGGCTTTTATGCCTATCATAGTCTTGCCTGCACCGGTGGGAAGAACTATGCAGCCATTCATTCCGGCCTTGATCCAACTGTCAAATGCTGCTTGCTGATAATTTCTCAAGGAGAAATGGTCACGAGCATCAGCTTTTAGTTCTATTTGAGGAGATGGAATAAGGTCAAGAACCTTGTCATGATATTTTATACTACTTTCCTTCATAAATCTTACAATATTTTTGTAGTCTAGAGCAAGCGCCCTAGGTGAGCCGATCCTTGGATCGATGGTCCCGAATGGAATGTGTGCGATTCCATCTATTATTATTGTTCCCTTGTCATATCTTAAATCTTCAGTTAACACATTGGTGTATTTAGTTATAGCAGATTGAAAATTTTAGTCTTTGGAGAACAAACGGATGCTCCTAGTACCTGCCTATAATCAGCTTGTAAATCTACCCCACTCCCCCTATAGGCTATGGGGTTCATATCTTAATTATAAGACTTACAAAGTAATAGGAGGATGATTAAAATGAAACATTATTTGGAATTCTGTATAAAATGGATCGGAAAGCTATATGATCAAAAGTTCTACTGAATATTTTTTTTTGAATTTAATATATATAATTCCATACGGATACTATCATAGTGATCGTTGAAAATGACAAGCGATGAGAGATTGCTGCAATTCTTGAAAGACGGCAAAGACTGGGAGAGGAAGAGCACTAACTTACCAGGGGTTTTTTTGCTGAGGCTACCCTCATTTAGAGGAAAGCCAGCTTCTATTGCTATAGAGATTAATCCTATAAGCACATCAGGTTCTCCTACGAAAAAAAGAGGCATAGTCATAAGGTCAGCCTCTGAACTCGACGAAATCAACCGACTGCTATCAAATCCCAAAGTCATTAACTTAGCGAAAAATGTCGACGAAGTCAATCCCGAGAAGAAAACTTACGCAAGCGCCGCTACAGAGGACGTATTTGAAGTCTAAGCAGTGACAAATTCAATGAATTCCCTGCTGCTTTACGCTGAGTTCTGTGGCTTTGATGTCGTGGATTGCTAGGCGGATGCTCTCTATGCATGATAACACCCGAACAGAAAACTCAGGAATCCAATACGTAAAACACCCTCTAATAAGGAATAATTGTCTACAAATCAGAAACTATCAGAAGAATATAGCAGACGCTGCGCGCATGAGAAATACTATTGTAATTCTCCCGACAGCGCTAGGTAAGACTATCATCTCTTTGTTGGTCGCTGCTGACATTCTTTACTCATATCGAGATAAGCGCGTATTGTTCTTGGCACCTACTAAGCCACTCATAGCACAGCACTTGAATTTTTTTTCATCCAATTTGAAAATTCCTCGGGAACAGATGACTTTGATAACTGGAAAGAATTCACCAGAGGGTCGGTTGGGAATATGGTCTAATGACGAGTTAAGGTTAATTTTTGCTACCCCAGAAGTGTTGAAAAATGACTTAGACTATGGCCGAATTTCTCTGAAAAATTTTGCCTTGATAGTTTTTGACGAGGCACATAGAGCTGTGGGAGACTATGCTTATACTAGCATTGCACGAAAATATATCGATGAATCGTTGTGTCCTGTTATACTTGGCTTGACGGCAAGTCCTGGTGCAGAAAACAAGAGAATTCACGAAGTTTGCAATAACTTGTTTGTAGAACACCTGGAGCAGAGAAACGAACAAGATGAAGATGTAAGTCCATACATAAATCCAATACAAATGAAGTGGGTGTGGTTAGATTTGCCGCAAGAATATCGGTATATTGCTTCAATTTTGGCCGCTATGTTGCAGGAAAAATTAGAATGGCTTATGCTAAAAGGGATCATTAAAAAGAGAAGTACGCAATGGATTTTCAAGACTGACCTAATAAAAGCCGGAGAAGAACTCCAATATGCTCTACAGCTAGCTATGGAAGAGGAGAGAATTCCCTTCTACGCTGCCCTGAAGAATCAATCCTTAGCTTTGACCTTAATGTATTGTCTTGAGCTCATACAAAGCCAAGGACCATATTCTCTAATAATGTTCTTATCCAGGATTAGTCAGGAGGACGGAAAAGGACGCTATTCTCTTCTTAATGATTCTAGGATACTTGAGATAAAGACACTCCTACAAAATATTACAATAGAGCATCCCAAAATTGACCATGTAATAAAATTAATAATGGAACAAAATAACTCTTATCACACTGCCAATCCTGTATCCAGGACAGATGGCGAGCATAAAAGCGAGGACCTGAAGGTAAGCTCGATTTCGGATTCAAGGATACTAATCTTTACTCAATATAGAGATACAGCACAGCATGTAGTCGATGTTCTATCAAGGCATGGCATAAGGGCATACCGGTTTGTTGGGCAATCTAAAAAACAAGGAGACGTAGGGATGAAACAAGACGAACAGATAGAAATCATCGAATCCTTCCGGAATGGGACTTTCAATGTACTGGTTGCTACATCGGTTGCCGAAGAAGGGCTCGATATACCAGAGGTTGACTTGGTAGTTTTCTATGAGCCTATTGCAAGCGAAATAAGGTATATTCAAAGAAGAGGAAGAACGGGCAGGAAGTCTGCGGGAACAGTAGTCATATTAGCAACTAAAGATTCGATCGATGAAAGATATCTTGCTGCAAACAAAAGACGTATTGACAAGATGAAACATTCATTGAAAACACTAAATGGAGTCTTGAAACCCATCAGCAGGTCTACTGTCAAGCCCAATCCTATGACCAGGGAAGAAATTTCAGATATTGAACCAGGAATCAAAAAACGCGAGTATTACTTAAGAAGCATATTTCCTGTCCAATCTAATAAGCTTCAACCATCAACACAATCACTGTCTGAGTCACAGAGAAAAGAGCAAATAAAGATTCAGTCTTGCAGCAACAATGCAAGATCCTTATCAGTAAACGAGGGCCAGACTTTGAGTAAAGAATTCAAAAGGCAAGTCGATAAGGCCGTAAGAGGTATTTATTCAGAGGCTATCAGGGCTGGGTTAAACGGACTCGACTATCAAATGCTAATCGAAAATACGACTTTTAGATATCCTGTATTGTCAGAGGCAATAAAAAAACTGGAACGAATGAAGAGGATAGCCAAGTTGAACGAGGGTAAAAAAATTGTGGCAGTAAAAAGCAATGACCCAGATAACATCGATAGGATTGCACTAAAATCCAAGTCGACAAGAAAATATAATATCTATATAGATAAACTCATGACAGGTAAGGCCCTTGTGACTGTAGATGATAAATGGCACGCTCGCCTACCTCAATATGATTATGAAGGCCCTCCACAGCTTTTGAGAAAAGGATCGGAATTTACTGCTATTGGGAAACTCTATCGGAAAGACGGCATCCTTAACTTAAGGATCAATAGCGTAGTTTGAAATAAACAATGTAAATACTATAAATTCTAGATTGCTACTAATGAGATGCGTTATTAACTATTAACCTCGGAAATATCCAATAAGCCAAATTCAAAGTTATAAGTAATGTTAAGGAAAACAAGAACAGTTTAGGTGTTGGACCTTTATGCGAAAGCGAATGGAAAAATTTGATATAAAATATCAAAAATAAAGCATTGAGTAGATTCAATATAGCATTTAATTCGTCTTTACTTTCTCTAATTTGGTTTCTCCTTTTGCTCTGATAGTTAATGTAGATAAGATTACCAAGAATGCCTTCAAAATATAATACCGTAAAAACGATAAAGACCTATCGAGAAAGTACCACGGTTCGGTTCGGTAATGATAGGTACTAGTTGTATTCTCCTATTCGCATTTTCGCTTTTTATACTGCGTTAAAAAACATATTCACCTAATCAGTTATCTCTGTCAGCTTTATAGATTTTCCTTGGTTTAGAAAAACCTTCCTCATTGATAAATGACCATTTCTTTCTACAGATCGTGCAACTTATCTGTCTATCACTCGGCAAAAACTCAAGTTCATAATGGCTGCATCTTATTTGATATTCATGTTTTAAATCATCCATCTGCCTGAGCGTGTCGATATGGCGGACAGGGTTTTCTACCAATATATAATAACATTCCCACCGCCTCTTTATTTTTCTTTGTTCTTCTAGTATTGCATATGTTTATGAACATACGCACAAAATCCAAGAACAGTGTTAAAAAACAAATCGTGCTTTCTGAATATATACAATACAGATTTTAAATGACTTTCGTGTCATAATTTTTATCTTTATTACAATACTATGTAATTGATAATTCGATTATAGAGTCAGTTCTCATATTATAGAATTAGCAATTCAAACACCGAGCTTCTATTTGATTTGTTATTATTATTTGTTTTATTTCTTGGACACAACGATACCATTTTAGGCCTGTATATACACTTATATAAAGCCTGCAAAATGATGACCCGGGTTTTGGTTCCGTTCACCGAAGGTCATTATTATGGCAAGGAGGAAAAGCCAAACACGGAACTGGCTGATAATAGCCTCCTTGTCTGCAGGCTATATTTTCAAATATATTATATTTAATGAGCACAACATAGAATATGGATAATATTCAATTCAAAAAGCAAAGCATATAGTAAAAGGATGGGTATACAGGAACAGCATCAACTGACTACATTGAAAAAAAATGCCGAAATAGCAAAGATCCTACGTGAAATTGGATTTCTTCTAGAAATTAAAGATGATGCCATTAATGTAAAATTCAAGAGTAGAGCATATCGGCAAGCCTCCACTGTGATATCCAACATCCCATTTAACCTAGAAGAAATTTATAGGAAGGACGGTATCAAGGCTTTGCTTAAGCTACCAGCGATCGGCGAAGCAATCGCAGCAAAAATTGAGGAGTATATTGCGACTGGAAGAATAGCCTATCTTGAAGAATTACAATCCCAATACCCAATCAAAGTTGAGGACTTTTACGGAATAGAAGGTATTAGCCCCAGGACGATTAAAGTTCTTTATAACAAACTCAATATCAAAAATATCGCTGATTTGGAAAAAGAGCTCTCCGAGGGGAACCTTAGGAGTATTGCAGGATTCAATCATAAAACAGAAGAGTCTATTAAAAAGAAACTAAGGCTATTCAAAAATAGTAAAGGAAGCTACTTGTTAGGAGATGTTTTTCCGCTTGTGAAACAGATTGAACTAAACCTCTCAAAGGTTGAGGGGGTAATGCAAGCAATGGTGGCAGGATCTTTTAGGCGGATGAAAGAAACCATAGGTGACGTAAATTATGTAGTAGCTTCTGATAATACAAAAAACGTAATTGAATACTTTGTTGATATGCCTGAAGTCGCCGAAATAACCCGCACTGGATCAAACAAAGCGTTAGTGCAGTTAAATAATGGAATGGAGGCCGATATACTAGTTGTTCCACCAGAAAGCTTTGGAGCGGCACTTCAATTTTTTACTGGTAGCATGAACCATAACGTTGCAATAAGTAGAATCGCGTTAGCAAAAGGTCTCCATGTAGATGAGCACGGAGTCTTTAATAATGATAAAAAAAGGCTAGGCGGTCGAACAGAGGAGGAAGTTTACCGGATGATAGGTATGGATTGGATCCCACCTGAAATACGCGAGGATAAAGGAGAGGTCGAACTTGCAATGGAAAAGATCAAAAAACTTCCAAAATTAGTAGGGTACAACGAATTAAAAGGAGACTTGCAGGTTCATAGCAACAGTACTGACGGCACAATGTCCATCGAGGACATGGCTTTAGCTGCAAAGGAAAATTTTGGGCTGCAATATATTGCAATTACTGACCATACTAAAAGTCTTAGGCTTACCAACGGACTAGATGAAATCAAGTTAATGGATCAAGTAAATGAGATCTCGACAATAAATGACAAACCTAGACTAAATGAAAACACCGGTCGAACTGGAATTGTGAAGAACGATCATAGCTCCCCTGAATCTAATAAAAACCAGTCTAGCAAATTCAGGGTTTTATCTGGAGCAGAAGTCAATATCCTTAAAGACGGATCCCTTGACATTAAAGATAACGTATTAGATAAACTCGATTTCGTAGGTGCTGCAATACACTCGAATTTTTCAGAGCCAGAGGAAATACAGACAAAACGGCTAATCGAAGCTGCCAAAAATCCTAACATTGACGTGCTATTTCACCCTACCGGAAGGCGCATTAATAAAAGAGAAGGATATCCAATTGATATAGAAAAGATAATTGAAATAGCAATAGATACGGGTACTATACTAGAAGTGGATGCTCATTATGACAGGCTAGATCTAAAAGACGAATTCATAAAAATAGCGGTACAAAAAAACGCAAAACTCATTATCGATTCAGATGCGCATCATCCTATGCATTTTGCTTTTTTGATCTTTGGGATAGGCCAAGCGCGACGTGGTTGGGCAGAAAAATCAAATATACTTAATACTATGTCAGTGGAAACACTTTTGAAAAATTTGAAATAATCAATCATTTAGTTACTGGATAAAAGAGGAAGCCAGCCATGCCCATAGACCGTCTAGTTTTCAAAAACCTGATGCTGGCTATTTTCGAGCCAACATTATTACCAAAAAGTGTTTTCACAGGTTAATGCAACGAATATGGCCGTCCGGACAGCGGTCTAACTGCATGCTGAAAATTAAGGCTTACACATGTGAGTGTAAAATAAAGGGTTTTGTACTAGGCGTTAATGAATGATATTTAGCAGATCTCCCTACACAGAAAGCCAACAATTTTCTTAAAAAAGGATGATCATAAGTATGGCGATCAATTTATGAATACGACATGATCATCGTAAGATATGGTATACAAATATATCGACATAGTAGGAACATCAGAAGTAGGTACCGATGATGCTGTGAAAAACGCAATTATGGAGGCTTCAAAAACAGTCAAGAACTTGAAATGGGCAGAACTTGGCCGGGTAACAGTTAGAATTGACGAAGGAAAAATAGAGTTCCAAGCAGAGGTAAGAATGGGCTTCAAAATCGAAAGAGAGAGTTAATCAATAGGAAAAATGATAGGATTAACTAAAAATACATGCTGACAGGATACGGTAATATTTAGTTAAACTAACGGGACTCCAGTTCATACAATGATATACTTGTTTTTATTAAAAAGATTAGAAATTATAATTTATACAGACGGCTACAAAAGCACACCATCCAATTACCTGAGATATGATATATCATTGCTAACATTATTTCAGTACAAATTCCGGATTCTTATTAGTGGTACGGCGAGACTAGTATCTGCGGCTTTAACGTAGAATCATGGTGACATTTTTTTCTACAAATAGGACAGTTTTTCCTATCGCTTATTGAGCATAAACAGATATGATTTTTTATAAATGCATTAGCAAAATTATTGCTAATACCAGTTTCATTGCAAAAAAAACAAGGTCTGTTGTCAAATGTCCTTTTGGTACCGTCACAAATTTGACATTTGCTATTTAGAGGATAACCGTCTTTCACATTCACATTTCCTTCTGAAGACATAGACACGCTAGATTTAATGGTGAATATAAATCATCATCTTGTCAACTCCGTGAATTAGAATCTGGAAAGAGCCTGGCGGCAGGAAACGCTGATATCAAATAAATCTACAGATACAAACGAAGTCAGAATTTTTCTCCATTAAATAAGTCCTGATAGTAGCGATTATTATACAAGCTTGCCCATACATACTCTATCGTCACATGTGTACAGGCACTGCTTTTCCCTAAAGGATTTTTTTCTCTTACCAAGAAACTGTATCGTACGTCAACTCTACTATCTTGTCCCATGTGTTTAACACTAATTAATTACAAATATGTCGGCAGTAAATGGAAAGATCCTAAATCCAAGACCAAAACGGAATTTGTCTTATGCTACATTGTTTTTTTATAATATTCCTCGCTTTGT
>JBKPEX010000331.1:0-1469 GCA_046728625.1 Thermoproteota archaeon | reverse complement strand
TACAGTGCAACAAGTGAAAGAAGAAGAAGTAGTAGTTTCTATCAAAAATATGTCCTATGGTTACGATCATTCGTTTTCGTCATCGTCTTTTGCATTGGATGATATTTCATTTACCGTAAATCTCGGTGACATACTAGGAATTATAGGTCCTAATGGTGCAGGCAAGAGCACGCTCTTTAGGTGTATGCTTGGATTAGTAGATGATTATAGAGGAGAAATTATAATATTTAGGGAGGATATTAAAAAAAGTAAGAAACCTCTTCAAAGGATAGGATACATACCACAGCAAAGACTAATTGACCAAAGTTTTCCTGCAACAGTACAGGAAATTGTATCGCTTGGAGTTAATGGAAGAAACAGACGTAGGACTAAACAAGAAATAACTACTGCCATCAAAACTGTGGAATTAGAGGATCTAAAAGATAGGCGAATAGGCGAACTTTCTGGAGGACAACAACAGAGAGTACTCATAGCAAAAGCTCTAGTAAATGAAGCCAAGTTGTTGATCTTAGATGAACCCACTACTAGTGTTGATGTAGAAACACAAAACAAATTCTACTCGCTTCTAAAGACGCTTAACCAAAAGAATAAAGTTACTATAATATGGTCATCCCATGATTTAGACGCTATAAATAAACTTGCAAATAAGCTAGTATGCATTAATAGGACCATGTTCTTTCATGGCAATGCTCATGAATTCTTTGCAAGTCCTGAATTGTTAAAGATGTATTCAGAATCAATAATGCAAGCACACATGCGTATGCATTCGAATCAAAAAAAACTCAACAACAACAATCATCCCAACGGCGATATCGAGGGTTCATTTCATTGTTAGTTAACATTACGATTAGAAAATATCCGTATGGTGTTTGATCTATATGGTGTTTGAAATTCTACAATTTGGCTTCATGCAACGCGCATTAATTTCAGGAATTGCTGTTGCTGTTACTTGCTCAGTGATCGGTCTTTTCCTAGTGTTAAGGAGACAATCTTTGTATGGTGATGCTCTCTCACATGTAGCATTTGGAGGAATAGCTATCGGTTTATTTACAAATATCTACCCCCTTTGGACGGCATTTGCAGTCTCTATTCTCGCCTCTGTTGGTATCACCAAATTAAGAGAATCTACAAAAATTTCTGGTGATTCTGCAGTTGCAGTGTTATTATCGGCAGGGCTTGCAATAGGAGTAGTATTGATAGGGCTGTCTGGAGGATTTTCGCTTGACCTATACAGCTTCTTATTTGGAAGCATTCTACTGATTAGCAATAACGATCAAATGACGATTTTGGTCCTCAGCTTGATTGTATTGACAATAATGTATAAGATGTCTAGAAAGCTTATGTACATTGCATTTGATGAGGAACAGGCAAGAGTTGGTGGTATAGATGTGACAAAGCTTAACTACCTCTTCATTGTACTTGCCGCTGTTACTGTCATCAGTTCTGTACGGCTAGTAGGAGTTTTGCTT
>JBKPEX010000350.1:0-7798 GCA_046728625.1 Thermoproteota archaeon | reverse complement strand
TCGTTGGGTCCAGACGAATATCGGCTTTGGCTAAAATCGAATTATCAAGCTGGAAAACTCCAAGAGAGCTATGACAAGCAAGTACTCAGGGATTGGCTTACTGAAACAGGATTCAAGAAAATCGTGGACCGCTATGCAATGCAGGGATTGAAACCCCCTTCGCCAGATATTCCCCAACAGTTGATAGATGAATTGGAAAAAAGATACATCTTCGCGTATGAAGCCATTACCAAGTCCAAATTCTCAGATCCGTAACATCTAGACATCTTGCTTACTTTGCTTACTATGAAACAGTATGGTAAATTCAAGATGTTTAATTTGACGTTTTGTAACGCTATGATTGGACCATTATTCGGAAAATTGCTTTTATGTCTGGCTTGTGTAATAATTCAATTATACTCCGCGGAATATCTGAAGATGCGTGGCTTGAATTTATCGCCAAGGTCCTAGGACATACAAAAGTGCTTTTCCTAATTACTATGTCATGCTCATCTAGCAGCGAAAGATGTGGAGCTCCTAATCCATCTAAGTGAAAAGATTTATCCTCCACAATTATTTCCATTTTTACTTCAGCACCGACTTGCTTTAACTCCGTCCTTACTTTTTCATTTAAGTCCCTGCAGGATTTATTGGCCGCGACGCCGATAATGCAATCACCTCTTAGACTGAGATCATGTCTTTTTGTTATCTCAATAGTTCTGGGATGCAGGGATAGTATATTAGAGTGGCCATAGAATACAATCTCATCCTCGGCTATGATAATTACATCCTCCTCCGAGTTGATCCACTTAACATCCATACATAGTGAAGGTAAATTTAAATTAAACTTTGCTAGGTATTAGAAAATGTAGTGTTACCAGCAGCAGCAGGATATGATAGAGCTATTACTGTTTTCTCTCCTGACGGCAGACTTTATCAGGTCGAGTATGCAATCGAAACCGTCAGAAGAGGAACGTTAGCTATAGGACTAAAGAGCAAGGAGGGCGTAATTTTGGCAGTCGAAGAGAAAGCTAGGAAATTACAAATATCGAACATAACCCAAAAAATCTTTCAAGTCGATGACCACATAGGAGTGGCGGCCGCTGGATACATTCCAGACGCCAGAACTCAAGTTGATCATGCCAGGTTCTTCGCACAGAGTAACAGACTCATCTACGACGAACCGGTAGACGTTGAAGGAGTAGCCAAAAACATAGCAGATATGGCCCAACAATTTACACAGTATGCCGGAGTCAGACCGTTTGGCGTAGCCTTAATTCTCGCCGGAGTTGATAAGAATGGCGCTTCGCTTTATCTCACCGATCCTAGTGGCACATATATAGGCTATGACGCGGTAGCTATTGGAGCCGGTAGCGATCAAGTAACTGAATTCTTAGAGAAAAGCTTTAAAGAGAACACCTCTATGGACGAGGCAGGCTCTCTCGCGATGGAGTCAATTTACTTGGTTAGCGAGGAAAAGACAGGCACTAAGCACGTCAAAATGGCCATAATTAGTCATGAAACAAAGACAATGAGAAAGGTAGAAGAAGAAGAAATAGAAAAGTATGCAGCTCTTGCAAGGGAACGAGTAAACAAACAGTCAACATCCTAAGTCAGCCTGGATGCATCCCCTAATATTGTCAGTAATCGCATATTGTTCTCATATTAATTTTTTAGATTACAATAAGTGAACGTTCTACTGAATAATTTAATTAACATTCCAAGTCCTATAGGAGACTTATGCGAGCAAAGATTGGTTCTTTAGCACCTGATCTAAGGATATCTGAATGGGTAAAAGGTCCCGCCACGAATATCCAACAAGAAAAAGGAAATGTCATATACGTAGAGATATTTCAAGTCAATTGTCCGGGATGCTTTCTTTACGGAATTCCTGAGGCAATCCGTCTTTTTGATAAATACAACGGCCGAAAACTTGTCGTATTGGGTTTAGCTACGGCCTTTGAAGACTATGACAAGAACAACCTAGAAAACCTGAGGATTCTACTCGCATCAGGAAAGGTCATCGGAGAAACTTGCAGGGTTTTAGCCCAACTTGGACAACTTGCTGAGGGAAATAAGTTACCATATAACATTCCCTTTTCTGTTGGTATGGATCTCATTATTAATGAACAGAACAATGTCACTCAGTTGACTGAATCTAAAATTACTCGTTTTATAGAGGATAACTTAGGCAACTTCGAGTCATATCCGGAAAGAGATAAGGAAATATTGTTAAGTCAAGCTAGACAGTACCTCGCAAATAAAAAATATTCAGCTTTAACCTTTGAAGAATATGGTTTGCGTGGGACTCCCTCTTCAATAATAATAGATAAAAAAGGTATATTGAGATTTGTTGATTTTGGCTCTGACAATTTGGCGGAGGAAAAAATAATTGGTCTGTTAAAGGAATGAGTTCAACTGGCACTGTTTTTATGGAAGTCGCTATACCAGATTCATCGCTGGTAGATGAACAGACCAAACGAGATAAAAGCATAAAAATATCGCAGATCAGTCGCGCATGTTGTATATTCCGGGTCGGAAAAATATATATCTACAGGGACAAGACATCGGTATCTGCACAAAAGGATCGAAAGTTACTAAAGGCAATGCTAAAATACCTTGATACCCCGCAATATCTAAGAAGAAAATTATTTCCAATCATGGATGAGCTAGAATATGCAGGTATACTTCATCCAGTTAAGGCACCTCATCATAAGAGTAAAAAAGCTGATATTGGGGATATTAGAGTAGCAGTACTGATAGAGAAGAAAGGGAGGTTATATGCTGATATAGGATTGGATTCTCTCTCCCTTTTCAAGGGTTCGGGGTATGCTGGCAAAAAAATTAACGCCAAGATCATATCTATTCATCCGGAATTAGTGACAAGGGAAGCAGACAAACAGGAAATCAAAGAGTACTGGGGTTATGATGTAATTGAGACATCTCTGCTCAACCTGTTGGAGTAGAATCGTAATACAGAAATTATTATTACGTCTAGAGATGGAAAATTATTTAAGAATTATGAAAACAATCTTTCCGAGCGTATTAAAACTATAAAGACATTGCTATTGATTTTTGGCAGTCCAAGAAATGGAGTACCGGAAATACTAATGGCCGAAGGAAAGATGATAAACCAATACCCATCAAGAATAAATATGTTCCCACTTCAAGGAACAGAAACAGTCAGACTAGAGGAGGCAATACTCGGAACACTTGCTATAATGAACCATTATATTTCCAAACAAAGTGGCCCTACTATTAGGTTACACCATTAAGTCAGTTATAAATTTATTAGAGGGCTACTAAGGTCTTTTTAGATCTATGGGTCATAGAAAGTATAGCGCGCCGAGAAGAGGGAGTGTAGCATTCAGACCTAGAGCCCGGGCTCGCAGTCTCGAGGCTAGGACTAGGACATGGCCGGGACAGACCCTTGAAAAAGCTACTCTTCTTGGCTTTGCTGGATTTAAGGCTGGTGGAATTCAGGTATTGACTACTGACGACCGTGAAAAGACTCCAAACTTTGGTAAACAACTCGTTAATCCTTGTACTGTTATCGTTACGCCACCCATAAAAATTCTAGGCATTCGGGGATATAGTAGGGATGGCTATGGACTACATGCAATTTTTGACGTTTTCTCGAAGGATGCTGCGAAACAACTTTCCCGAAGATTCCGTGCGCAATATCGGGATGATTCCCTCTCTAAAGCCGAATCTTTGCTGAGCAGATCGTCTTCCATTATGGCTCTAGCCGCTGTTTTTCCTCATAGCGTGAATATTGCCCAAAAAAAACCATTCTTTTTTGAGATACCCGTTTCGGGAAAAGATATAGCGGAGAAATATAATTACGCAAAATCGATATTGGACAAAGAACTTAGAATAAAGGATGTCTTCCAAGTTGGACAGAACATTGACGTTCTAGGGATTACCCGAGGTAAAGGCGTAGAAGGACCCGTAACAAGATTTGGGGTCAAAAGGAAGCAGCATAAATCAAGAAAGAGTGTCCGTGCTGTCGGCACGCTAGGTCCTATATCACCAGCTGTTGTAATGTATACAGTTGCACGACAGGGTCAACATGGGTTCCACCAAAGAACGGAATATAATAAAAGAATCTTGATCATGTCCAATGCTGAGCAGAGCGAGCACGGTAACGCGATAACGCCATTAGGAGGTTTTAAGCATTTTGGCGTTGTACAAGGGGACTATATAGTAGTAAGGGGATCTGTGCCTGGAGTCCCAAAGAGACTAATAAAGATGAGGCTACCCATACGTAAAATGCAGAAAAAAATTGTAGAACCGAAGATTCTGGAGGTAATAACCAATAATTGATTCTGAAGACAGATGTGATAGGGACTGACGGAAAAAAATTAGAAACAATAAATCTACCTTCAATCTTTAACACTCCATTTAGACCTGAGGTCATACACAAATCATATGTCAATATCTTGTCTCATTCTTTCCAAAAACAAGGACGCTATGCAGCTGCAGGCGAGATAGTTAGTGCTGAATCGCGTAACACTGGCTTAGGGATTGCGAGAATTGCTAGAGCCCGCGGTGAAGGTTTTGCTCGAGCAGGACAGGCTGCCGGGGTAGCCGGAGTCAGGCACGGAAGAGTCGCACATCCACCAAATTCCTCAAAGATGATCTATAAGAAAATAAATCGGAAGGAAAAGCACCTAGGATTTTGCTCCGCTATCGCTGCTACCGCAAGAAAGGACATAGTAAAGAAAAGAGGGCATGTGATAGACGATTCGTTGAGTCTTCCTATCATTGCATCTAACGATATCGAATCTGTGTCGAAGACGAAGGATTTATACAGGATACTAATCGCTATGGGTTTACAGCAAGATTTGGCTAGGTCAAAGTTCGCATATGAGAATAGAGCCGGTGCTTCCAAGGGAAATAGAAAAAGAAGGCCAGGCATTAGCGTAATGTTGGTTGTAGGAAAGGAGCCGTCTGTGGTTTGTAAACTATCGAAATCAATACCGGGGGTAGATGTCAAACCAATGGATCGCGTAAACATATTGGACCTTGTCCCAGGAGCAAGGCCTGCACGCTTGACAATTTTTACGCAAAATGCTATTTCCCACTTACGAAATGTTAGACCCCCATTTCATTCTGCGCACGAGCTGGTTTCTGCTAATGAACAATAAAACAAATACTAAAAAACTGAAAAGCAAAAAGCCGAGTAAAAGTAAACACTCTGTGGAGTTGCAGCAAGCGAATTCTATCATTATTAAACCATATATCACAGAGAAAACATTCAATATGATAGAAAAAGAAAATAAGCTGACTTTTTTGGTAAATTCAACGGCAAATAAAAAGCAGATTGCTGAAGCTATGAAAGTCCTCTATGAAACCAACGCCTCAATAATAAATACCGCTAGGACCGGAAAGGGAAAGAAAGCAATGATAGAATTTAGTCAACCAGAGGGAGCCAGAGATCTCGCGACTAGATTGGGGCTTGTATAGAGAGAGTCTTAGTATGCTAGTTAGATTTAAAAGTAGTTGTTTTGTCAAAATAATAGTCGATATAGTTGGTTCGTGAATTCAGATTTAAAGGTTATACTTCTGATCAATTGCAATCGTTATCTATAGAAACCCTTCTTCCACTCCTAAACGCAAGACAAAGGAGGTCATTGGATAAGCGAGTCGGGACGTATATGAGCGATGAGAAGAGAAAACTGCGAGAAGAGATGAAACCAGCCAGAGAAGGAAGACTTAAAGGGGCGCTAAAAACGCATGTCAGAGACATGATAATCTTACCTGACATGATTGGCCTCACCATTAGCGTTCATAATGGCAAGGAATTTTCTTCGGTCAATATAAGACCAGAAATGGTTGGCCACTATCTGGGAGAATATTCAATAACGAATAGAAGAGTCCAACATGGTACTCCTGGAGTGGGCGCATCAAGATCTAGCTTGTATGTGCCATTAAAGTGACTTAAATTGGCCAGACTCGGATACTCATTTCAACATTTTGACAGTACTAAGCACGTGAGGGCAGCCATACGTGAGAAATCCATCTCACCCAAACATTCTCGTGAAATTGCTTTGGCGATTAAGGGTATGACCATAGAAAAGGCGAGAAACTTTTTAGAGGCTGTTGTGGACGGAACAATAGCCGTCCCTTTCAGACGTCGTAATAACGAAGTCGCACACAGAGCCAATATAAGAGACGGGTTCTCTGCTGGAAGATTTCCAAGGAAGGCATCCAAGGAATTTTTGAAGCTTCTGGATAATTTAGAGTCTAATGCGGAATACAAAGGTATGGATCTTGATAGATTACGTATTATAGGCGCTGCAGTTCACAGAGGAACGAAAGTCGAACGTTTCACACCTAGAGCAATGGGGCGATCCAGTCCGAAGATTGATACTCTGGTACACGTTGAACTGGTAGCACAGGAGAAAAGATCTTAGTTTGAGTGCGGTCAAAAATGTATTGAAGGGCAACTACCGCAACATGGAACTAGATGAATTTCTAGATAGCGCATTAAAGGACGCTGGCTATGGCGGAGTAGATGTGCAAAAAACTCCCATAGGAACCAGAATCACCCTTTATGTTACAAGACCAGGATTGGTTATTGGTAGAAAAGGTAGCGGCATTAAGGATCTCACCTCGAGACTTGAAGAGAAATTCGGCTTATCTAATCCACAAATCTCTGTACAAGAGGTAACTGTTCCAGAATTAAATCCGAAGATAATGTGCAATAGGATAGCGCAGCTTGTAGAACGAGGAACTGCCTTTAGGAGGGCCGCCTTGTGGACAATTAATACAATCACTAATGCGGGTGCGCTTGGAGTAGAGGTATCAGTTGCAGGAAAATTAAGAAGTGAGCGTGCTCATTTTGAAAAACATTCTGCAGGAATTGTACCTAAAAGTGGAGACGTAGCCGGCAGAGTCGTAAAAGTTGGAATCACGCATGTGTTAACAAAAATGGGTCTTATGGGAATACAACTAAAGATAGCCCTAAAAAATGAAATTCCTGCGGAATTTGAGTTCTCTGAAGACGCCAAAGTCGGGGCAAAGGTAAAGGAAGAGGCAACTAACGACATGATATCGGAGGAATCACAACAACAAAACGACATACAAGGACCTGCTCATACTGAGACTACAAAGGAAACCCAGACAAAACCTGTGGCGACGGAGGCTAGCAACAGTGGCAAGACTTAAACTAAAAACTCTACGCGAATTGGATAAGCCTGATCTAGAAGATAAGCTCCTTGAATTAAGAGCGGATCTGGCAAAACTAAGGACAGAGGCATCAAAGGGAACTCTAAAAAAAGAAACAGGCAGTATTCGTTGGATAAGAAGGGATATAGCCAGGATTATTACTATCCTTGCTGAAACTAAGTAGATCAGATATGATTACCCCCCAAAATATAATTTTTCATGAATTAATAGGACTCGAAGTGGAGATCAAAGAAAGCCCAGATACAACCCTTATAGATCTAATCGGAAGAATTGTACTTGAGACTAAAAATATGCTTATGATAAGGACTAATCGAGGTTTTAAAAAGATACCAAAAAACGTGGCTGAGAAAATTAAATTATTCCTTCCGTCAGGTGCCGTTTGCTTTATAAGGGGTCCGTGTCTGATAGGAAGAGCGGAGGATCGTGTTTTACGATTATAATGAGTTGATATTTGATGGCTAGAAATATTGGGATTTCAGTTTCTCCACCTAAAAAGTCTTGCAATGATAGGTTTTGTCCCTTCCACGGAAACCTTTCTGTAAGAGGAAAGCTATTTACAGGTACCGTTATCAGCTCCAAAGCAGAGAAAATGGTAGTGGTCGCAAGAGAATATCCTAGGCCTGTT
>JBKPEX010000149.1:0-1255 GCA_046728625.1 Thermoproteota archaeon | reverse complement strand
CAGAAAAAATGATTTATCAGCTAATGATAAGCTTTAGCGAATTTAATACACATACACAAGGTTAAAAGAAGGATAGAAAGAAGTATTAGTTATTATAAAATGAGAGGAGAGCTTCTGTTAGGTTGTTCGGGATGGAATTATCCTGAGACTCCAGACAAGGGAGGAGGATGGACTGGAGTATTTTATCCTAATAAAGACACGAAAAGACTCCGATACTACTCTCAGTTCTTCAATACAGTAGAGATGGACTCTACTTTCTATGAGAAATTCTATACCAAGATGACTAAAGGTACATTCATTGGAATGGCAAGAACAACACCAGAGAAATTCCAGTTCTCAGTAAAAGTCCCGGAGACTATTACTCATCATAAGCGATTGGATATCAAAAATAGTGCTATCACTGATTTTGAAGAATTTCTTGATAAGATATCTCCACTAAAAAATACAGGTAAACTAGGAGCAATACTTATTCAGCTGCCACCAAGTTTTTCTGTTGATAATTTTAAAAATGTAGAACTCTTTCTTGATAGGCTGCCAAATAGTGGATATGATTATTCTATGGAGTTCAGACATCCTTCATGGGCTACAGAAGGTCCATGGGAGATGTTGAGGCATTACAATATTGCAGCTGTCATGACTGATTCACCTACACAAGAAAATCTTCAGTTTCTGTCTGACATTTCTATAACTACAGCTGACCATTCTTTCATCAGGTTGCATGGACGAGCAAAGGGTCATTACTGGTATAATTATTTATACAGTAAAGAAGAACTAAAACCATGGGTAAAAAAAGTAGAGCAAATCAGAGAACAATCCAAAATATTAAGGGTATATTTTAATAACCATTACGGTGGAAAGGCTGTTGTTAATGCTCTTCAGTTCAAAGAGATGAATGGTGGGCCGTTGTCAGAGAATGAGAGAAAAGCTTTGGAACAAGCACAATCGTATATTTCCAATCAATTTTTTCCGAATAGAAAAGAATTAGATATATCGTAAGTTACGAATTCTTATCAACTAATTATATCCTCTTACCTAATAGTATGAGTTGAAATATAATTTACTATTTAGCTCTACTACACTTCCACATTTCGTTATCTCTGATAATAATTTCTTATCTTAGATAGCGTGTTCTTCTTGTTGTGGATTTTGGTGTTCCGTTCTCAAATTCAACACGCTGTCGAAGTCTACACTAGTTATTGTAAAGGAGTTAGCTGTATGCATACGTTGTAGATATTTTCTTTTTAATTCACATTTA
>JBKPEX010000117.1:0-8192 GCA_046728625.1 Thermoproteota archaeon | reverse complement strand
ACGAATTTTGGTAATGGCTTGGTTATTGCCAAGAAATCTCAAGATCCAAATTCTCCATATACTCAGTTAATGCGAAAAACGGCTACTAGCTTTGAAGAGATGATGAAAAACGCATCTTCTCCTGACCTTGTAGCGAAAGTAGTTCTTGACGCTGTTAGAAATGAAAGTCCTAACCTTAGGTATTTAGCTGGAAATGATGTAGAAGCATGGTTGGGGAGTAAAAGAAACATGTCTGATGAAGAGTTTTATAAAATGATGAAGCAAAATCTGATGATTTAGAACATAGTAAAGAGAAAAAATGCTTTTCGACTACAGTCTCTTATTTATCATATTTCTTACTTGCTTACTACTTACTTTAATACCCATACAGGATTTGTTTTTTTCATAACTGAAAGCCAACCCATATCCGGTGGTTGGAAATTCATTTGCCAAAGAATTCCGATTATTTCTCCTCTATGATGCAATTCTTCTGTCACGACATGGATTAGCACATCTCTAACTATTGTAGTTCTTTTTACTCTATCATTGTTAATCCTTGAAACTGGTCTCCGGAGATCGTTTGCAGTAAGCGAAGACAAATAATTATTGATCTTTAATGTAGAACTAATGTTATAGTCGTCAATTGCATTCCATGAATTGTAATTAGAATAAGGAAATGGTCTATTAGGATCTTCCAGACCTTGAATAGAATAATTAATCCATGAGTCCTCAACCCAAATTATATGCAGTAGCGTGTCTTTCAATGACAACCACCCGGTTTCCCGGTTTTTGATCATATCTTCCCATGATAATTTTTCTTTAAATGTATCAATATAATTTTGTCTTACTGTATGATTATAGTTGAACAGTTCTTTGAAATCAGATATTTCCATTGTGGTATCCCAATAGTTTTGCAAGTGCAGACAGACTAGATATTATTTTTGTAAGGTTCTCTCTTTGGTTCATAGTAAAGCATAATTATTCCGCTGTCAAATGATATTGACTTGATCATACTAAACCTTTGGATCTTGCTTATGTCTTTGAATATGGCCATGCCCCTCCCAATTGCGGCAGGATTGATAAACAAATGAAATTCGTCAATCAATCCTGCTTCAATCAAGGAAGAATCAAATGAGGCGCCACCATAAACTATGATGTCCTTGCCGTTCTGGCTCTTTAGCTTATTAATTTCGTCAGCAAGATCGCCTGTTGCAATCTCTGTATTTATCCACTCTGACTTGTTCAGTGTTTTCGTGAAAACAAATTTTGGGGTTTCTATCATCTTTTTAGCAAATACATACCAGGGATCATCAGGTCTGTCCATCACATCTGTCCAATATGAAATAAAACCCTCTGTCATTTTTCGTCCTAGGAGAATGGTATCAACAGATTCCGTTAACTCGTTAACATAATCTTTGAGTTTGTCATCCCAGTCCCAAACCAGCCAGTCCATTTCACCGTTAGGTCCTGCAATGTAGCCGTCTACGGACATCTGTACCTGTAGTTTTAATCTTCTCAAGGTCTTCTACTATTACTCCCCGCGTAGGCTTTCTTTAAGATGGCTATATCGATTTTCTTCATTTGAAGCATCGCCTTCATGACTCTTTCTGATTTCTTGACATCTTTGACTTGCAACATCTCGATCAAGACCACGGGTATGATTTGCCACGATACACCATATTTGTCTTTAAGCCAGCCGCATTGTTCAGTTTCTCCACCCTCGGAGAGCTTGTCCCAAAGATAGTCTATTTCTTTCTGCGTCCTAGAGTGGACCAAAAACGATATAGCTGGCGAGAACTTGAAAACTGGACCGCCGTTCAACGCTATGAATAATTGTCCTTCGAGTTCAAACATCACAGTCATTATCGTTCCTTGTGCTCTTCCGGAGACCTCGGCAGCTGCCTTTCCATAGCGGACAGTGTCTACAATTTTTGAGTTTTTGAAAATAGAGGTGTAAAATTTAGCCGCTTCTTCTGCATTGTTGTCAAACCATAGAAATGGAGTGATTTTTTGAATAATGGTTTTATTCATACATGTCATATCATGAAAGACATAAAAGGCGTTACTCCACAAGTGGAGGGTTATTAATTAGAAAGAGTTGGTATTGCATAATTTTGATCACCAATTTGTAAATAGAGAAATTATGGAAGATGTTTTTTATCGTTCTCTTGTATTTATAGAGTGTTATATGTAGAACAAGGTCATCACTTTATTTTACTCTCTGCAGCAACTTGAATTGATTCTTCGCTGTTAATAACGCAAGTCCCGCAAATAGTAGATCACAATATTACAGTTAGATATTATAAGTAATTGGGTTATTTATTCATAAAATAACGCTAATAATCTTTAATATAGATAACATATACGTATTTATCGGACTTGTATGAAAATATTATAAAGGACTATGACCATTAATAACTATGCCTAATGCAATGTATGCTAGCCAGACAGGGCAAGGGAATTCACTATCTACACTACAGCCAATTACTATCTGTCTAAAATGTGGACGATTTGTTAAAATCAATGAACAGTGTGAATGTGAGGCAATATTTTTTTCATACATGATAAACACAACAAAAAATTAAGATGATAGCAAAAGAAATATTGTTTAAGAAAATCTATATCTGCCTGTATGCAATAAACTGAAAGATATCACCAAGTTCATTGTAAGCCTGCTTTAGATGGTGTATCTAGTAAATCAAATAACTCCTTATTTTCTGATTTTAATTTTTCTAGACTAATAGGATAATATCCTTTACTAGCACCTTTCAAACCTTCTTTTATTTTTAATTTGGCGTTAAAGTTCAGCTTTTCTAATTTATCGCATTTATCTAACCAATCCTTTATTATAGAATAGGATTCTTCCTTTGGTAACTTCCTTATGTTCAGGAGATAGGGGCAAAGTATCCTCCAGATGATATATTTTCTATAATCAGGTAGCGGATTTTCTAGTATTCCTTTTTCTATCCATTTTATTTTGTTAACTGCATTTTTACTGTTACTATTATTATATTCTTGACTTTGGGAAGTGACAATCATATGAAATCTATTATGTTTTTTCTTCTCTTGCTTTTTTAACTCTTCAATGTCATCAACTCTCTTTTGGATAAGCCATCTTCTGAAATCTCGCAGTAAAGGCTGTATGGATGGTCTTTTACCATCCCATTTTTGTCTTACCTTGACCTTCGCTTCTTGTTCTCTGACTAGACATTTTGAATTTAAACCTCCTGGAATTCTTAGTAAACATGACTTTACAGTAGGATTATGCAGACGGTCTGAAGTATTATCTGTAAAGTATTCTTCGGCAAACTGAATGAATAGGCTAGTTAAATCTTTGTCTAGATAATACTTTGTAAATTCATAGAATGTTTCATATTCTTCTAAAAGTATTCCATCAACTGGTTGGTAAATATGGTAGCCATTACCTGTCCACAGCACGGTTGGATTTCCGCCAATGATTTTTTTGATGTTGTCTGATGCTTTGTTTAAAGCCTTTTCTAATAATTTTTCTTTTTTTAAATCTCCAAAGTCTTTTAAATCTAAATCGACCATGATAAAACTTATTGGTGTTATGTTAATGCCATGATAGTTAGTTAATGGAGGATAAGCATTTATCCTACAATCTTCATATCGTGAACTTTTAAAATAATCTAATGCTTTCTGTTTATCAATTACTTCCACCTGATAACCTAGATCCTTTGTCATAATCCTTCTAGGAAACAATGGTTCCTGTAAATGTGAAAGGATAAAATCAAAGCCCTTCTCTATTATATCATAATATGAATTGCAATCGTTGTTAATATCCGACATATTGTTCGTCTCCTACGATGTTATTTGTTCAACTGTTATCATCTGAGATCTACTTTCTTTATTGAGACATACTAATTTATTTCAATCCTTATGCCTTCTTCTCTAACTTCTCCTTCCTTTTCTTTTAATAATAATCCATCTACGACACCAGCTATGTTACTCTTATTAGGTTTGGTGGTATTACCGATACAGAAGTAGGATCGATGGTTATCTATATATCCTTACCTTTAACAAAGAACAGGGAACAATTTATAGAATAACGATGACAGCAACGGCAGCTAATAGTAATGATGATAACAGAGAGTGACAATGTTTGTTGTTGATGTTTGTTGCCATTGCTTCTATGTTTTACCGAAAGGCCTACATTTTAGCATACCAGAACTTTATTGTAATGATTTCATAAAGAGACTGGTCATTACGCAGTAGTTCAATCTATTCTATCCTTCTTACGTAATAACGTGAGGAAAATCTTGGTAAATTGATAAATCATGTTTTATAAAATCCTGGATTTTCCTATTTTCTTTATCTGAATAGCGAATCGCAGTTGTAAGTACTAATGGTTGTCTTCTACTTATATATGACACAAATGTATCTACAAAGATTCGAATTTTCTTATGAGGAGGTAGAAATTCGATACAATCAAATATCTTCATGGCTGATATATTTTTCTCCCCTTCGACTCCAGTTATTTCTTTATCAAATTTTATTGATATATTGTATGCTGAGGAAAGTCCTATGTTTTCAATTATAATGTAAAGAATACCATCACCACCATTACCGTTACTGTTATCATTATAATATTCGAAATCTAAAATAACTTCAGGCTTACGACTTTCCTCGATATATTTTATGGTTGATTTGGATCTTCTTTTATTTGAGACTCTATGCATTTATATCACGACTGCCAGTATACATAATTGATGGCTACAAAAATTTTTGATATACTCATAGGCTTGGCTCAGTAGGTTCGGTTATACTCTGGTCTCTTTCCCATCCCTCATTTTCAATTTTAATTAACTCAATGGCTACGGCATTGGCATTTGCATCAAGATCTGGTAGCGCCTGATATTCTGATACCCAACAACGATATACATTATATGCAATCACAAGTTGTCCTGCTTCGTTATGTAATTCAATGACAATATCTTTCCTAAAATCTTTGAGTGATACTTCAGAACCTAACGCCATACCAAATTTCCAAACCTTATTGACCCATGTCTCAAATTCTAAATCGTGAGTAATTCCTCGTTCCAATGTAATAGGATCATACTCTGTTCTTCCTGGAGATTTATGACTGGAACTAGGATCTCCACCTTCCCTATATTTTATAACCTGGGTGGTACGCTTTAGGGCTGACATTTTGCTCAAACCAGCTACGTATTTGCCATCCCATTTTATTCTAAATTTAAAGTTCTTATAAGGATCAAATCTAGGTGGGTTAACAGAAAATTGAGGCATTGCTAGTTTACTCTCTACGGTTGTGATATTTGTCCATAACAAATCATTGGATAGAAAATGTATACAAGTTAGAGAAAATTTCTTTTCAGTCTTTGAGATTTAGATCTGATTAGGAAATACATATCGAAGAAGAATAATAGCAAGAAGCTATTATTCTGATTGCCCTATTGCATTTATATTTTCATTTTCTCTTTTTTTATTTTTTACTGCCCCGAATCCAATTAGAGAACTAATATCACAATGCGATCAACGGTTTATGAATCATTTTTGACATAATTGTGGACCCATTTATTCACGGTTTAATATTCAACTTACAGATAACTAATCATCTATTATATTATATGAAAGCATTTCAAGGTTTTTATTGGGATGTGAACCTGTTGGTAGAGGGGTTCAGCTACAGTCTTTCATCTAAGCAGCTCTTCTTTTTACCTCGACATCTTTTTTATTGGGAGAAATACTATCCTTTTATCATCTTTCTCTATCTTTGTCACTGGGTCTATCGAAGACTCCACATCAATTTCTTGGCCGCCGACTTTCTCTTCCAGATAATCTTGAAAATCTTTGATGCCATAAAGTTCAGTATAGGATCTTCCTGATTCTAGTAGGCCTATACCGTATCTGTTTATGGTCCTAAAATCTACAGGTGTCTTAAATGCGATTCCTATAATATAGTCTATAAACCAAACCTCTTTATCTTCAATTATATAAATGTACTCTGCGTTTGAATCTTGAGCTGCTGCAATTTGTGGTTGACTTACTTTCTTTTCTTCACAGTATTGGTCATATGCGATCATATCTACTAATGTAAACGCAATCCAAGTAGTTAAATGCCTCTTGAAAGCCATTCTCTGAGAATATCTCTGAAAGTTTTTGCATTAATGTATCGGGTCCGGGAGATGTAATACATTAGTGCATGTAATTCAGTTGTATGATAGAAGTGATCTGCTGCTGCTTCATAAGTGAGTCATGTTTATAAATTTGGATGTGACTGCATAAGCCCAACATATAATGAGATAGCTGACGAGCAGAAACGAAGCTAGTGTATAACCTAGTGGAAAGCAAGATCTTTTAATTATATCAACTCTTTCAATATTGCTTAAATTTTATATATGATCTCGAGCCGAACACTTATTTATAATAGTAGAAATAGTTTCTGCTGCTGTGGCCAGTTGCATAAGGACAGGATAAGATAAGGAAGCAGATATTTATCTAAGAAAAAAGTAATTACACTATTATTATTTTCTTCTCTTTCTCTTAAGTAACTTTTATGGTCCTTTCCAGATACCTTCTGAAAAACTACCATAAGTCCCTTGGTATGTAAAGCTAAGGTAACCATCATCCGCAACAAGGTTCTTCATAGATGCTTGGTCCATTCTATTTGACTCAAAACCTTTGGGTATTTCAATGATAGCTCTATGGATTTTACCTGTTACTGGATTTCTTATAGGTTCGAGCCATGCTTCAACCAGAATACTTTTGGACTTTTGTTCTTGCTCTCCTTCTTCTTCTCCTCCTCTTCTTGTGGTTATTATTCTCTCTTTTCTATCATCGTAGTCTCCTTTACTTCCAAATACAACAACACGACTTCTTGTACCCTTGGTCTGAAACTTTACACTTGCTCTCTTCGGTTCTTGAAACTCTTCTATCGTGCTTGAGTAGAGTTCAAAAGGTCCGCCTCCAGCTTTACCCGTAATAATATTTGATAAGGACTCAAACTGTTTTTCATCTGTTCTATTGTCTATATAGAATGATGATTTTCCATGACCCTCATGTATAGGCCCAGGCCAAGAAGCAATCAACGCCATATTAAATCCATCCAATTTAACGCTCTTATCATAACTACCATTTACTATATGATATCCAGCAACTCCTTCACAATTATGATGAGTAGGTTTAGCATTAAACTGGCAAGGACATCCCCAATCACAATTACAAGCATCTAAAAAATATGCGTGCATTTCCCATTTTGGTTTTTTTATTATCTTCTTCTCTTTCCTTTCTCGTTTTAGGTTCAATAGCGCTGACTTCAGTAACTATACAAATGTCTATCTATAATCTTTCTCTTTGAATTATCTTATGATCAATTTATCTAATATATGGTGCTTCTTTCTTACTATCATTACTATCATCATCTGTTAGATCCTGATTATCCATTCCTTTCCTTCTTCTACGTAATTTTCTTACTTCATCAAGTATTTCTTTTAACTTTTCTTCTGAAAGCTTTGATATTCTCTGATCACATTCTAAGCCTTTTGCATCAAGAACTTGTTCAGTTAAATCAATAATCTCATCTTTATGTTGTTGTTCTTCTGTAGTTAGCATATTATTGCTCGTAAAGCGCAAGAATGCAAATTCACTCATTGTTATTATGCTACACTTGTATAATACTATGGAATAGTTAATAATATTTTATTCGTTTTGCTTTCTTATTTCGTCCAGTCCTTGTTGCTATAGGGTCTCCTTCATCATCTAATACTCATTGGCTTGTTATCTTTCCTTTCTCTTGACTTATTAGATCTCCTACCTAACATGTAATAATAAGACATTATTAGGACGTTTAACACTTAAGAGATTTTATAAACTAAAACAATCTTCAAGAGAGGCAAATACTGTATAAGATTTCTCTAATCCTCTATGACTTGTAAATGATATTCTATGGCTAAACAATAGGAAATTGGCATTCCAAAACCCAAAGAAGGAACTATTGTTTACAGCATTTGTATTAAACTTTAAGAATAGCCACAGATATATATTTTGGCCGTGTTTTTTCCAAAAAAGAATCCCAATAGCCCATCCACCCATGATGGTGGCAGCAGCAGGATAAAAAAAACAGGCATAATTTCCATTATAACAGCCATAAGGTAGGTATATGAAACTGATACAGCCTAGGTATAAATATGATTATAGGTAGAATATTGAGGAAATGATTATTAGCCGTATTC
>JBKPEX010000026.1:0-1110 GCA_046728625.1 Thermoproteota archaeon | reverse complement strand
CGTCAATGCGACAATTAATAGACGAGTTAAGACTCACTGTTGCTTATTCTAAGACTTCTGGCTTTGCTAACGTTGTAAATCATACCCTGCAGAATGTCTCGGATGTATACACAGATATCAACAGAAAGTCTTGACCCAATTTGTAAAGCCATGAAGTAGTCCATTTCTAAATTCATTTCCCTATCTCATAAGTAGGGAGCAAAAAAGGTTGTTAGAGGATGTGACGATTCCTTAGTTTATTTCAAATAAATAGAAATTGTTTAGCTATGAACATGAACGTGGAATGAAAATGATATTTCAGTAAAGTTGTCTTGTGCATCTTAATCTGGGATATTGTAATATACAGCTCGATGTAACGTAATGTTTCCAAGCATACTATGGATCTTTCAACTTACCTGGCATTTTGTGATCACGGATCAAACAATATAGGCCATATCTGAATTAGCATGTGAATACAGCAAGTTGTCGAGGCACCTCTGCATAGTTATTGTATATTACCTCGATTTCTATCAACTAAATTTTCGCTCTCACCTAGTTCAAATCTGCTGTAGAGAGTCGAAAAGGTTAAGATATGTGATATAAAATAGTAAGATCTAACTCAAATCAAATGAACGAATAGTTGAAAGAACGTCAGGGCTCAATTTTATGGTATACGCCGCCGCGTCATCCGATGAGACTAAAGAAAGGCTCTCAGCAAATTTAGCTTTATTCCTGCCTCTCTCATATTCACCGCCTGCCTCTTTGATGCAAAGCGGAAATTTCTGCATTGTTATCTTTTTTTCACGCAGGTAAGAAATAAATCTTCGGTAGTGCTCGACATTAATCCAATCCCATCGCCTTTCTTCACAATACATGATCCAAACGTCTATGGTATTTTGAAAGAATGCCCTAGAACGTAAGTCCTCTAGCGTCATTATGAAAATAACCGATCTTGTCATTTTTGAATGTATTGAATCCTACACGATAAATCATCGTACTACCTAGAAAGTCAGTTCCAATTTGTTTTCATCTAGTGTAATCGAGGAATCTTACCCACTCTGGAAACCATAAGTTTCTTTCAGATAATCCTATGCCATCAGCAAGCATCGAGGGGGAATTATAATACACGGC
>JBKPEX010000049.1:0-8133 GCA_046728625.1 Thermoproteota archaeon | reverse complement strand
TTACGTTTCTACTTATTTCTGTTCGGTTTGCACTAAAGATGGATTTTGAAAATCTATTTTCTTCTTTTATATATCTTTTAATATGTTTGACAGCGAACGGATTCGCAGTAAGCAATGCAGTAATTAAATCAATGTCATCATTCATGATAGCCTGACATAACATTAACTGCATTTTGAAAGTTGTTCCCGAAACCTCTTTTAGAAATGGAATCAAGTGTTTCCTCCTCGATATATAACTAGAGAACAATAAATTTACATAATATGTTAAACCCAAAACGACACCAACCAAATCATCATGAACAATTGAATTTTCTATAATAATTATTCTTGCTCCCCAGAATAACTTTCTTAAAATTTTCATTTCGCGACTTTTATTCCTCACTGGTATAAGTAAGATTTTTTGCTCTTCTATATCAGATGCGCCTGAGCCAAACATTGGATGTATACACAAAGGTACTATATACTCAGGCACCCTTTTCAAGGCGTTATACGAGTGAAGTTTAATTGAGGAAATTTCAATTAATATCGAACCTGCTTTCATATTACACACGCATTCACTGATAAGGGAAGGTACTTGTTGTAGAGGGACACAGAGGATAACAATGTCTGCAGATTCTACGCATCTTTCTATGCTATTACAAATCTCAGCCTTGAATTTTAACGATTCTACTGACCTGCGATTTATATCATATACAAGTAACTTTTTTAAATTTTTTTTATTATAGAAGAACCTAAAAAACCAAGAACCCATTTTACCACCAGCACCTACTATTGCTATTCGTTCTATCACTTGTTTCAGACTACCTCTGGTACAGAGCCTGCTCTAATATATTCAGACCTTTGTCCAGAATATACTTCGGCTGACAAGCAGATATTCTAATAAAATCTCGATATGAACTTCCAAAAGCGCTTCCTGGTGCTGTTGCTAGACCTAAATCTAGAAGCCTATTAACAAGTGCAACATCGTCTAGCTGTAATGTATCAGAAAGCTTAGGATAGACGTACATGGCGCCATCTGGAACAGCAAACTCCAAAGGCATTGTCCGAAGTCTATTACAGATATTGTCTAGCCTTTCTTTTATTATGCTGGAATTTTTTGAAGGAATATTTTCCTTGTTATTGTTACCATCCCTTTTTTTCAAGGCGGCCAGTGCGGCGTATTGCATAGGCTCAGCTACGCTAGTAAGCACATCTGCTTGAGTTTTGGCAATCTTGTCGATAATCTGTTTATCAGTGGCCACGGTATATCCGATTCTAAATCCAGTCATAGCAAAGCTCTTTGAAAAGGAACATACTACTATGGCCTTATCATATCCCCGTTCTAGTACGGTCTTGAATTTATTATTGAAGTCATAATCTGCATACACCTCGTCACTGATTATATACAGACCATTGTCGTTAGCCATATCTACAATCTTGTTCACAAGCGCCGAATCAAGAATTTTTCCGGTTGGATTATTAGGGTAGTTCAAAACAATCATCTTTGTATTTGGACTCAAAAGCTCTTCTAACTGATGTAGGTCGGGATTCCATGTTTGCTTTAAAGATGTCATTAGTGACTTACTTTTTGCTCCTACTAACTTTGCACATTCTCTGTATGCCGGCCATGCTGGTTCTATATAGATAACTTCGTCACGCTGTTTTAACAGGGACGCAAATGAAGTGAATAATCCAAATCGCCCGCCTGGAGTAATTATTATCTGGTTAGCGTTTACCGAAACTGGTACATGACCAGTATTGTTGATTCTATCACAGATAGACTCACGTAATTTTAGTATGCCTTTGGTTTCAGTATAGTGGTAGTGTCCAAGTTCATATACCTGAGCAAGTGCTGTCTTGACGTCGAGCGGCGGAGGATAGTCGGGTTCACCTACTTCCATATGAATCATCTTTTTTCCTTGGGCCTCAAGCTGTTTAGCCTTCAAGAAGATAGTGAGATGTGTAGTAATCGCTTCTGGATTTTTTGTTTGATCGTGATTTTCTTTTTTCCCCATATTGTCCTCGGTAAAATCTTTTGTTGTGTCGGTCAAAATCTGTTGTTGCCTCTGTTGGATACTAATCGATTCGGCCAGTATTAGGTCTAGAAGTTTAACAGAAAATTCTGAGTCAAGTTCCAACTCTTCTGACAATGCCAGTACAGATTTTTGGATATCCTGCTCAACCTTCTCGTCTCTGATATCAATATTTAGGCGTGACTTCAGATGGCCAATTTGCTGCGAAAGTTGCATGCGTTTTTTTACTTGCCGTATTATCTGTGAGGTAGTATCCAATACCTCGGTTCGTAATTGCTCTAACTCATAGTATTTTTCTCTCTTATTATAATTCATTCTTCATCTCATTCTTGTTTTCTGGAGGAGAACTGGGGGAATCAGCCCGTCTCTAATAGCATGATCAGCCAGGACTATCGAAACAACACTCTCAACTACTGGAGGAGCTCTAGGCACAACACAAGGATCATGTCTGCCTGGAACATTTAGTTTTACTGGAAGTCCGCTCTCCATATCGAGGGTATACTGAGACTTCGCTATTGAGGCAGCCGGTTTGAATGCAATTCTAATCGTAATAGGCATACCATTGGACAGACCACCCAAGATACCTCCAGAGTTGTTAGTTCTTGTTATAATCTTGTTTTCTCTTTTGATATAAATATCATTATTCTCGGATCCGAATAATTTGGAACCTTCAAATCCAGATCCAAATTCAACTCCTTTGACTGCTGGGATACTGAATAAAGCCTTGCTTATATCTGATTCCAATGAACTGAATATTGGTTCACCTATTCCTGCAGGAATACCGGTGCTAATACATTCAATTACTCCACCCAAGGAATCTCCAGCTCTTTTTGCTTCCAATATTGCTGCTTTCATTTTTTCAGCAGATTTTGAATCTGGACATCTGACATCATTTGAATACCTTTCATTTTTGGCTTGTTTTGGGCTCACAGGATCTGATTTTATGGACCCTATTTGGATTGTATATGATACAGTTTCTATTCCTAGACAAAACTTTAATAGCTTCTGGGCGATTGCACCGCCCATTACAAAAGTCGCTGTTAATCTGCCTGAAAACCTGCCACTACCGCGATAATCTGCAAATCCTCCATATTTGATCAATGCAGGATAATCTGAATGTCCAGGTCTTGGTTTTGTTCTAATTGTCTCGTAAGGCCTTGAATCGGAATCACTATTCCAAATTAATGTGCATATTGGTGCTCCAGTAGTATATCCCCTGAACACTCCTGAAATAATTTGTACCTTATCCTCCTCTTTTCGAGCAGTTGTCACGGTAGATTGACCTGGTTTCCTTAAATCTAGTTGCGATTGAATATCATTTTCGCTTATTTGAAGTCCGGCAGGACAACCATCTATTATCATGCCTATGCATTTACCATGGCTTTCACCAAAGCTCATGGCAATGAAACGCTCTCCAAGTATGTTTCCTGCCATCTTGTGATTACATTGCATCAATGCGTCGCTTGTATATATTGTCTTTTTGGAATAGGTTATTTATAATTCAGGAGAGATGAAAATATTTTTAATCCTAATTAATTTATTTATTCATCTATTTATTTATTCATTCATTCTCTGTCCGGCATAGCCTCTATATTTGCTCCTATATTCTTCATATCCTGAATAAAGTTTGGATAGGATACATCTACAGACTCTGCTCCGGCAACTACGCTATTATCGGTTAGCAGAGATGCAATTGTGAAGGCCATAAACAGCCTATGGTCATTATAAGCTTCTAAGACTGCGTTTTTCAATACTTTTGGCGCACTTATCATTAATTCATCGTTGCTTTCCATGATGTGAGCGCCCAACTTGCGTAACTCAAACGCAATTTTTTCTACTCTATCTGTTTCCTTCAACCTAACATGAGATAAGCCCGAGATCTTAACCTGACTCGCAGCCTTTAATGCTAAGATAGAAACTACCGGCAAAAGATCAGGAGTGTCAGACAGATCGAATTCTCCACCTGTCAAATCTTTCGAGCCATAGATAGTTGCTTCACCTTTTGATTCGTCAATTATAATTTTGCCTCCCATGTCTCTTACTATGTCGATTATTCTAGAATCGGCCTGGGGCAAAACAAAATTTAAACCTCCTATTATCAACTGTTCGCCAGATAATACGCAGGCACAGATTATCAGTGCGGCAGTCGACAGGTCGCTAGGAACGTCAAATACCGATGGCATGTAGCGGGTATTTTCGGGTATGTGATATTCCAATAAGTCTGGGCTACGTTCTATTTCAACGCCAAAGGCTTTCATTGTCGACAGAGTAGATTCTATATATGGCTTTGATACTTGACGTCCTTTTACTTTTATATTAACCTCAGAATCTGCATAAATACCAGAGATTAAAAGTGCCGAAATGAATTGACTGGACATGCTGCCATCCATAGTGGCTGTGCCCCCTCTGATTCCTCCACCCCTAATAATTATTGGCGCTGTCCCATTCAATTTGCTCGAATAACACTCGACGCCAAGCTGTTCTAATGCGTCCAACAAAGGCTGCATTGGCCTTTTGCGAAGACTTTCATCCCCAGTCAAGACAGTATATCCGTCTTTAACTAGAGAAGACAAAACAGTAATAATTCTAAGAGTCGTTCCTGAATTTTCCACATTGATGATATCTTCTGGAGCAGTAAAATGACGTGAACCTCTAATGCATATATCCATATTCTGGTGGGTTATTTCTGCACCGAGTGCTTTACATGCCGACAAGGTGGCCAATGTATCGCGTGATAGCAATGCGTTTTTAATAATTGATCTGTTCATCTGGGATACATCTTGATTATTTCCCGCTGATATCGAAGCTATTGCTATAGCTCTATGGGTATAACTTTTGCTCGATGGACATCTGATACAACCATGAATTTTCGACTTCTTTACAACTACGCTTACCAATTAGATCATCTTCTCGGTTTGAGCTTTTTGGTTATTTATCTTTGAAATTATTATCCTAGATTCAGGAGACGAGGCTGCTAGACCAGATTTAACATTCTCCATACAGTCTTCTTGTACAACAGCTGCAACAGCAGGTCCATTTCCAGAAATACTGGCTGATAATGCGCCTTCTTGTAAAGCTGCCTTTACTGGTTGGTAATTATAGGAAAGCGCTGCAGAAACAAGTACGCCGTTTAGCTTCATCGCTTTCCAATATTTTTTCCTTTCGGCTAACTTAAATGCATCTAAAAAAAGGTCCGACATGAGACCTAAATTGGATATAACTCCCCTAGCTGTATACTTTGGAATTAGGATTATGGCAAAAAGATCTTCCGGCGCGGTTTCATGAGCAATCAGCCTCTTGCGGTGATTATCGGTGAGCACTAACCCACCAAAATATGATGCTGTTGCGTCATCGTATGCTCCAGTAATCGTAACTTTAGAGTCTACAGACGCCTGAATGCCTGAATTTAAGACAATATTATCATCCAAATCTTCTTCTTCTTCCGCTATGAGTCTGTGGCATGCAAGTGACACAGCATTTGAAACTGCACTTGAACTTTTTAAACCCACTCCCATGGGGATCTCTGATTGTATTTCTACCGTTATAGCCTGCTTCCTGATAACTTGCTCTGGTATCGACCTTTGGATGATCCTTCTTATAAAAGGCCGATCTTTTTGTTTGATCTTAGATAAACCGTTGACTCGCGGCCCTTCATTAGACAGTCCGACCTCTGCTGTCACCTTTAACGATATACCCAGTGCAGAGCCATTTCCAGTAGCAACAGCATTCACAACCGAAATTGCACCGTGGACTGTTGCACGTACCTTGGAATGACATTTAATAATCTTATCTTGCTCTACAGACTTGTGATTATTGCCTTTCATAGATTTTCTGGACCGAATACTCCAAAAAGAGCCTTCTTCATGGAATCAACTGGTGGAACCTTGCCAGTCCAAATTTCGAATGCCTTTGACCCTTGTTCCAGCAGCATCTCATATCCGTACACAAGTTGTGCACCTGCATATTTGGCATGTTCAAGTAGATTAGTAAGCACGGGTTTGTATACCACATCGTATACCAAGGAGTCCTTACGTATATGCTCATAGTCTATGATACTTTCTTCGTCGTTAGATCCTACAGGGGTTGTATTTATTATCATATCTGATTTAAGAGCCACATTTTTTATGGTATCGAATTCAACAGTTTCGCAATTTTGAATCCCTAAGTCAGAAGCAATCTGTTTTAATTCTTTGGCCCTTGAAGAATTCCGGTTAGATAAGATTACTTTAGAAATTCCCTCCTGTGAAGAAAGGGCCGCTACGACTGCACGTGCTGCACCTCCTGCACCGAGCAAGAGTATTTCCATTCCGTTGAACCTAATTTTTCTTTTATGGAGCGGCTGAATAAAACCGTACACGTCAGTATTGTATCCCTTGAAAATTCCGTTTATGTTTGTTACAGTATTCACTGCTTTGGCTTTTTTTGCAGAATCATCTAACTCATCTATTAATCTTATTATATTGACCTTATGGGGAATGGTGACATTAAATCCAGCTATTTTTGTAGCACGTAAGGATAGTATGGATTCCTCTAACTCATCTTTTGGAACTCTGAAGGCAATATAGGCACAATTGAGATTTAAAGTATTGAATGCTGCGTTATGCATTGCTGGAGATAAAGAATTACTGACAGGATCTCCAATTATACAATATGTCCTCATTTCATTTTGTGAAATCATAAACATCTCTCCGGAGACTCATTTTCAAAGATTGATTTTTCAATTACTGCATGGGCTGACATCAATTCTATTATAAAGTCTTTTCATCTGTTCTAAAGTCATCTGGCCTGGAGCGATGGGTTTTTCTAAAGCTGCATAGGTAAAGGGGGCCGTGGCAGTTCTTTTGAGCAATGTAGAGAATATCCTTGATAATATACCAGATTCTCCCATCGCAAACGCTATCAATACTAATCCAGGAGCATTTTTGTACAGGTCAAGTATTCGGATGGAATCTTCAATGTCATTTGCGGTTGTTACCATTTTTATGTAATTACTGTAAGTTTTCATCTCCTCCAACACAGTCCTCAATTTTTTGTTCGATGGAGTGTTTTTGAAGTTATGCCAAGAAACAAGGATTCTAACTTGTTGTTTTTTAAAATAATCCATCAAATTAATCTTCTCATTATTGTTACAGCTCTTGATCGTATCAAGTTCAACGTCAAGCAACATGGGATTAATAGCAGCCATTTTTTTTAATGAATTTAATCTATCTGACAAGTCGCCTTCAAACCTTCCTTCCTCGGAAGGAGATCTTAATGTAAAAACTGCCTTCTTTTTTACTTTCTTAGCGACTTCTATGGCCTTGTCTATGTCAACCAATTTTACAAAGTCAAAACGTATCTCGACATAGTCAGCACCCATCTGAAAGGCCTTATTTATTTGATTATCAAGTTTAATTGTATCTGGTGCTGCTATCGTTACGCAGATTCTATTCATCTATAGATATTGTATTATTGTTCTGCATATATAAGGGTCTAAGAACTCTAGAATTAGAAAATTAATTCTACTAAAAAAATTATTTTCGATTGCTATTTTCACTTCTCTAACTTAGGATATCCAATGGAGAAATAGTAAGATCTGTGTAAGATCTACGGCAACAAGTTTAGATGACCTTACTTATGTTGTCATCTTGGATAAGCCTTTAGCTTAGTCCTTTATCATACTACAAAGCAAAAATTATTATTATATGTCCTCTATAACCGATTGAGAGCTGAGATAGTCGACATGAGCATTAAATTCTATCTTGTTTTGTTGTTGTTAGTAAGTATAGCCCTTTCTGTCATCTCTCTTACACAGGATATAAGTCATGTTAATGGTGGGAGTCAAGGTCTTGTACAAGGGCTTTCCATACACACGGCCAACCCAAGCAGTCTTAATAATGGTTTAAAAAAAGTCTCCATTGAAAGAGACGCTATTACTCAAAACTTTCGAAGTGTTGCGCTTCCTCTACAAGACTCTTCTTTGACTAACATCTTTACTCAGGTAGAAAATTCTGTTGTTCAAATTACAAGCAAGGTACAAAATAATAACGACAATACACAGATTATTATTAATGGTAATCCGTTAGAACCACCACAATCTACTAGACTAGGCTCTGGCTTTGTATTTGACAGTAAGGGTCAT
>JBKPEX010000083.1:0-10444 GCA_046728625.1 Thermoproteota archaeon | reverse complement strand
ACAGATCCTGAAACAGCCGGTCCAAGCAGGACATCCCGCCACTAATACAACAAGCGAGCACTTCAGTTTAATTGATAATCTCACCTAGATATCAATATATTCTTGTTGTGTGATATTCTTAGTCGGCGTCATGCTATGGATACAAGTAAGAACGGTATTCATTTTGATGATATATGGACTCGAATCCTGCTTATCGATAGTCAATAGTTGCATGTAAGCAAGGAACACATTCATCTTGTGGGATGAACAATTATCAAAGTTTGTTTATACACTTTTTTATAATACGTAAAGGCTATTCATGTGACATGACGACTAACCACAGTTACAAACAAGGAAATAAAAACAAGCCCGATAACAACGAATTTTCTCACAAGCGAATTATCGACTATCATTCAGTGGAGCCAAATGATATATCAACAATATTTGCTGAGATGGCAAACTCGGGGGGTTTTGAGGCCAAGAATCTTTCTAATGGTATAGATATTTTACGAACAATGAAATGTGATAAGAAGTGTACGAAATTTTTATCATTTGTAGCAGCATTGATCTCCACTGGTATCAGAGGAATAGTGCGAGATATGATCAAGAACAAAATGTTTGATTGCATAATTACAACCTGCGGTGCTCTGGATCATGACATTGCACGGACGCATAAGAAATATTATGCAGGCGATTTTAGGATGAATGATCATGCTCTCTTTAGAAAAAAAATTCACCGTCTAGGCAATGTCTTGATTCCTGTGAGCAGCTATGGTCCTCTGATAGAGCAGAAAGTACAAGCATGCTTAAAGAATATGTATTATAAAGAAGGTAAGCGGAATGTTTCAGCTTATGAGATAATTGATGCTATTGGGAGTAATCTAGATGAATCGTCATTCCTATATTGGGCGCATGTCAATAAGATTCCAGTAATAGTCCCTGGCATAGTAGATGGTGCAGTTGGCAGTCAGATATGGTTATTCCACCAATCACACAGAGATTTTAAAGTCGATATTCTTTTAGACGAAACTAAGTTATCTGATCTAGTTTATGAAGCAAAGAGTTCTGGTGCGTTTATGATCGGTGGGGGAATTTCAAAACATCATACGCTATGGTGGAATCAGTTTAGGGGCGGTTTGGATTATGCAGTATACATTACAACGGCTTCTGAATGGGATGGAAGCTTGAGTGGTGCGCTAGTAGAAGAAGCAGTATCATGGAGCAAGGTAACAACTAAAGCTAAACAAACTACAATTCATGGCGAAGCCACCATGTTGTTACCATTCATATATGCTGCTCTTTTAGAGTAAGTGAAGTGCGGTCTTATTTGTCTATTGTAAGACTCGGGGTACTATATTAATCCCAACTATCCACTGACGGATGGACTTCCTCACTTTCAACCATTATCATGATTAGTATTGAATTATACAGAACCCTTGTCATCACGAATGATAATATTTCATAGAATCGATTACGCATACACAAAGTGGAATATGTAAGAATAGAATAGAATCGCAGTTGCTCAAAAATCAAACAATACCGTTTTGATCGTGCACTGCAATTTTTGCCTGAGCTGACCCCCACGTTGCTCTGATGATGTGAATTTATCTCTTTTCTATTTTGATCGAGCTTATCCTGGCTGCATCTGCATTTATTGGTTGATCATTTTGGTTGGTTGGCAAGGCTGCTATTTTATCTACTGTATTCATTCCCTGTAGTACACGTCCAAATACCGTATAGTGTCTATCGAGGAATTGTGAGTCATTCAATACTATAAAGAACTGCGAACCAGCACTGTCTGGATTATTTGAATGCGCCATAGAGACTATTCCTCGTTTATGTGGAATATTATTAAATTCTGCTTTGAGTGTAAAGCCAGGGTTTCCAGTTCCCCAGAATTCCCTTCCTCTGCCGCTAGGCTTTGTGTTATTATCACCAGCCTGTATAACAAAATTTTTCACAATTCTATGAAAGACGGTTCCGTCGTAAAATCCTTGTCGAGCAAGCTTTTCGAAGCTCTTGACATGATTAGGAGCAGCTCTAGGAAAGAACTCTATCTTAATTGGTCCTTGAGCAGTATTGATTATTCCGATTTCATTTGAGGGGGTCATGTTTACATTGCTACTACTACTTTTCGACGCTAATGATGCTGAAGAGGATGATGGTTGTTGTTGTTGTTGTTGTTCTTGAGATTGCATTTCCTTCTCATGATATGGATCAGAACTTGGCTTGGGAGTATAAGCGTGATTTACCTTGTATATTAGTACAGCAAACACTAAACCCGGTGAATTGCTATTAAAGCTATCCGAGGAATAGACTAAACTAAGCGGTTGATTATTTCCTCCGTTAGCTGGATACTTTATATCTTTTACATAAAGCCCAATTGTACCAGGTTTGTATTCTGGTTGAATATTAGTCAAACGTCCTCCTTGGAATGAAGCATAGGCTTGTGGGATGAATGGAATTAGTTTGCCTAAGAGCGTTGCATTCCAAAATCTTGGGTTTGGAGTAAATCCATCTTGCTCCAAGTAATTATTTTCATCAAAGCCGCCTATCCTCATGAACCACTGCTTTTTACTTTCATCGCCGCCCGAACCCAAAGTGTAGAAAGAGGTACCATTAACTCCTGAGAATCTTTGTGCTACGACATATACTAGTATGTAGTCTGATTTCAAATCCTTGGCTATTTTGATTCCGTTCTGAGGTTGATCGATAAACATTTTTGCCAGCGTTGCTATACGCGTTTGATTGATTGTGGCGTTATCTGCCAGGCTCGTCTTATTTCCTAGAGTCGTAATCCAGTAGCCATAATCCCACCAAGACGCTATCACTGCATTCTTAGGCATATCTTGGGAAATCCATTTCAAGGCTCCTGTCCAGTCATTGGCATTTATTCTATATCCTGTACCTCCATTAGCAATCGATGGTGGAATGTCTGCAGAGCTAAGCCAATTTGAGTTTGGTGGATAGATAAGAGGTATCATAAGCATGAAAATAATTAACGCAATATACGAAATTCTGAGAGAAGAGCTTTTAGTTGGATTTGTGCCCTTACGCTCATATTTTCTCTTTGCTTTAGATCCTTTGGATGATTCAGTTGGCGAAATTGATGTAGAGGCAGATGCTTCTTGTCTTTGATTTAGTATACTTCGCGTTACTTCATACAACCCCAATCCCGCTAGAATAATTATTCCAATTGATGCGTATACCAGTAGCCTGGCAAATGTTGCACTTACATAAACTCCAGTAAGACCAACAATCAATGCAAAGATTGACATATCATCTCTATGCTTAAACGCGACCCATATCCCAAGTCCAGAAAACATTAACAGAATTGAGTAGTCTATAAAATAATCTACTAATGTGGGCGTAAAATGTTCGGCAACTGATGCAGTAAGAGGATTATGTGACGAAAGGAATGGATTTAGTGCATTAATGTATCTAAAAGATAATGAATGATATGTTCCAGCTGCTAGGAAGGCTGACGCAACTGCAAAGAAAGCGACTAAAAGAAAAAGTGTATTGCGAATCTCTTTTCCAGGTCGACTTAACTTTTTCAAATAATGTGCAATGATCAAGAATAAGGCGCCGCCCACTAGGGCTATACCTGGCAATCCATATACGAATGATATACCTGGCCTAGGAAAAGCTATTGCACTCAACATTGTAAATACAGTAAATGCAATGGCAGTATACACAGGAATCCTGGTATCCTTTCTAAAAAATGGAAGAGCAATCAAAAATAATGATATAGGGATACTAAAATATTGAACTCCTCCCCAAGATGCGTTGGCTATTCCTAGAATAAGACCTCCCGCAATGGCTTTTGGTATAGCATATTTGACTTGTGTATGTTTTATTGCAGAGATAAATAAATAAAGTGCAAGCAAGCCAAAAAACAACCCTAGCGGTTCTGATTTAAACCAGCCCAGATTTCCTCTTTGTATAATAGCAGGAGTAAATGCGAACAACAGTGCTGCAAACATCCCTGCAGTAGTACCTCCTATTGTTCTTACGAGGGCGAACATAATTATTGTTGTCAATGAACCCAAAATTACTGGTAACAGAATAGTAAAATCTAACAAAGAAATTCCTGTCCCCCGACCAAATATATCATAAAGAAAAGCAGCGACTATATGAAGCCCCGACTGAGATGTTTTTGGAACGTCTCGTCCTTCTGGATACCAAGACATTGTATCATGCCATTTCCAATATGCATCAAGACCGTGGTCTACAATATACTTTGTAGCACGATAATCAAAATAGGGATCAAATTCGTTAAGATAAAAGCCGTATTTTGAAGGATACGATCTCATAATAAAGGCAGTGGTAAAAGCAATACTGAGAACTGCAATAATTAAAAGATGTCGAGCTTGAAATTCAAAGTGACTAGTATGTATCAAAGTCTTACTTCCCTCTAGCATTCTAATGGATCTTGATTTTACCTCTTTTTTAAGGTACTCCTAAGACAGAATATACATCTAACACGTCGATCAGTCGTGGTCTGCACAGGCTAAATGAATAAAGTGTGTTGTGTATAATATTGCCGCTAGCGCAATTACAAAATTGCTTGTGTAGATACGGTTCTTTCCATACAACAAGACATCTTGTGGGAACTAGTTACGTATGGATAATGACGCCGATTATTAACGGACGAAAACAAGCAATATTTTTTTTAAGCTTTAAATTATTTTTTTCGTATCAACAAAAGAAGGGAGAATGACAGATCTTTCATCTTGATAACACAAGAGCCTGCGCCAATGTGTTATTTACTTTTTAGACTTGGACTTTTCTCCTTTCTTTGCAGACTTTGCTGCTTTTTTCTTTGCTGCCATTTTCGATCATATAAATAATAAATCGTATATAAGTTTTTTAAAACAGTGTGAGTAGCGATTTACATTAATATTTTCATCTATCATTCACTTTCCAAAATTTTGACCTCGCATATCTTTACAAGTTCCTTAAACCTTTCAGCGTCTGCCCGAGATCCAACAATTGTTCCATAATGCATAGGTATCGCAAAATGTCTTGGCTTGATGGTTTCGTTTATTGCTTGTGCAGCTTCTTCTGATGTCATGACATAGGTGCCAGATACTGGTACAAGAGCGATATCAGAATTTATGGTTTTCATTTCTGGAATATGATCTGTATCTCCTGCATGGTATATGCGTTTTCCATTTAGTGTAAAAATAAATCCAACCTTCTGATCTGCTTTTGGATGAAATTTTTTATTAGTGTTGTATGCAGGCACAATTTCTATCGGAATATTTTTTACAACAACTTCGTCACCGGGCCTTACGCCTTTTATTTCCCCTACATCCACTGCTTTTAACTGTTCGAGACATTCATTAGCAGCCACTATTATGGTGTCCTTATTTACTACTTGATTTAAATCATCCAAGCTCAAGTGATCGAAATGATTATGGGAAATCAGAACTATATCGCTCCTACTTTTTTTGCTATCTTGGTTGTTGTTTTTTTTCAATTTATAGGGATCAACAGAGATCGTCTGTTTATCTCCTGCTATTCTGAATCCATCATGCCCTGTCCAGTATATTTGAATACCCATCTGGTCTAGCAATGTCACTCTACCTTAATTCCATGATGTAAGGTATAAAAATTTAGGGTTTATTTCTAGTCACAATGCTGCAACAGTTAATTTATTTCTACTGAAGGTAATTACTGGAATATTATTTTTAATGCATTGCATGCGCAAGCCTCTATCGATTGTTGCAATAGCACAGCCGTGACTGACAGCATATTCAATCAACGATTTATCAACATTCTCTGATTTGAATATTTTTACTATGTTAAATTTCGAATAAGAGATCTTTATTGCTGTACTTGATAACTTAGATCGTTTTGGTCCTGCCCATTTCTCTAAATGCTTTAGCTCATCTATTACAATATCTGGAACTAGGAAGTTCAATTTACCGAAATGACTTTCTACTATATGATTCTGTCTTATAGGCGCAGAAACCAAGACGATTAAAAAACTAGTATCACATAAAATATCCATTGATTATAGCGCAACACCCGCACCAATTAATCTCCATCTGTCTACAATTCTCCTACTAATTGCAATCCTACTATGCGGCATCATGCAGATTGGCTTTTTTAACTTTATTTCTACCTTGCCATCCCTTGAATTTGTAACTGTACCTAATGCGGCTGAGGTAGCAACGTTTAGTCTAAGCGGCTCTTTCGTCTTGATAGGCTCAACTTTTACCATCTCCTGAGTGCCCACTGCAGTATCAAAAAGATGAACTTCAACAGAAATATCATCAGTATCGTTTGGCAACGTAGTTGGTTTGCCGACAATGGATCCTATCAAGGAATCACTTTTTACAAAAGTGGGGTCCAGCTGAGTGCCTATTGCAACTAGTCCTCCTGGCTTTACGTTTTCTACAAGGCCAGCTCCTGTTCCAAGTGTAGAAATAGTTGAAATTATGGGCTCATACTTTGCCTTTTTTTCGTCTAAAAATCCTGGCCGAATTTCAATTTCATCTCCCAAACTGAATTCACCTTGCACGAGAGCGCCACCTACAACTCCGCCTCTGGCCTGCTTTATCGAAATCCCAGGTTTGTTGATATCAAACGAGCGTAAAATGTGCATTATTGGTGACGCACTTTTTAATCTTGAAGGCGTTTTGATACTATTTTCTATCGCTCCAATTAGGGCATCGACATTCAAGTTATGCTGAGCAGACACAGGTATAACTGGGGCATTGTCGGCAATACTTCCTTTTATAAATCCCTTTATCTGACTATAATTGTCAAGAGCTTCTTCATACTCAGTCAAGTCTACCTTGTTCTGGACCAATACTATTTGTTGAATACCGAGTACTTGTAGAGCAAGAAGGTGTTCCCTAGTTTGAGGCTGAGGAACTTTTTCATTTGCAGCAATAACTAAAATAGCCCCGTCCATTAACGCTGCTCCTGATAACATATTTGCCATTAAACTCTCATGACCAGGAGAATCTACAAAACTTACAACTCGACTTAACTCACTTTTGCCTCCACAAGCTGTACATATTGGTTGTGTTGAATAGCAGACAGGAAAGGGACACTGGGGACATTTATAGAATGCAGCATCAGCATAACCCACTTTGATTGTAATTCCCCTCTTGAGCTCTTCACTATGTCCGCTAGTCCACACACCTGTAATAGCTTCGATTAACGTAGTTTTACCATGGTCTACATGGCCGGCCGTACCAATATTAACGCTGGGTTGATATCCAAAATCCTTGATATACCAGTCTGGTAAAGTTTCTTTCCAATGCAATATTATTCTAAATTTCTCGCTGGGATATTAAGGTAATTACTTTTAATAATGTACAAGTTATTTTCTGTCTTTAGAAGACACTAAATCAGGATAAAGAAAATTTTGTGCTGTTCACTTTTCTCTTTATGTTCTTCGGATGCAGATTTATTCTGTGTTTTTAACGGTGTTATTATCTGCTGGTTGCGCATCTAACTTGGACTCTTCAGAAGGTGGTTTTTCGGCAAAGCTGCCTTCTACTAAAAGACAGTTTAATTGGAAGATTTCTTCAGTTATCATGTTTCCCCTTACAAGCTTTCTTAATCTATTTCCCTCCTTAATATCTTGCATTCCTACTCCTCTTGAAAGCAGAATATACTTCTTCACCCCTCCATGGACGTCTTGACGCATAGGAGTGCCCGATTTGTCGCTGCCACCTGTTATTCTTATTTTGCCTGCTGAGATACCAACCACGGAAGAGTCTATAATATCTCCGATCTTTGAACCTAGTAATGGTTGAGCCGATTTATCCTTTAATTCTTGCGAAATACTCTTACCTTTAGTATCCGAAATAACTAACTTGAATTGGACCAATGCAAGGAAACAAGGGATCAGGACTTAATAATCTTTGCACTATGTACAATCTATTATAATCTAACTCCTCTATTAGTGAAACCACGATTTATTGTTTATGAATTAATAATTATATCCAATTGATCTATCAAAGTTTGTAGCCATACATACTGAGACCACCCCAGATCAAATAGATTGCACAATAAAAAATAATGGATTCGCTAAAACGGTCTTCTGTCCCAGCTAGCTTGAAATTCATCTGTTATTCCAACCGCTCTTTCCTTCATTATCTCGAGGTATTTTTCATATTGCACACAGAAACCACAGTGTTCGCATGTTACCTTTGACATATCATCATCTACTTTTGCTTTTTCACCACATTGAGGACATTTTGCTCCAAGAACCATATAAGATAAGGGATTATGGGAGAGATGGAATATTTATTTTGTTTATATTGTTTGATATTATGACATAGCCATATATTACAATTATAAATCTATTAATGCGGTATCATGTGACTATTTATGGCTATTTACAGTAGATAACGTTGCATTTATTTTCAAAGGTACTGATCCTTTGTCATGATATTATCGCTAAGATTTCAGGGCTATAGGTTAGGCATCAAAGATTTGAAAGTAATTTTTCCTAACTTTATTTAATTTTCCTATTATTGATATTTGATAGCCGCACTTCTTACAGCGGTTTTTAGTATCTATGTTCGATGAGATTATGCTAAAGCCGTATCGTTCTACTGCGACGTTGTTACAACCAGGGCAGTAAGTATGTTCAAGAGGATGTCCAGGAACGTTGCCAATATATGCATACCGGAGTCCTTGTTGTTTTGCGATAGCATGGTGTTTCTCGAGTGTTTCGATAGGAGTATCATTGAATTCCATCATCTTATAATCTGGATGAAATCGCAGGAAATGGATCGGTGTATCAGGACCCAGTTCCTCGTAAACAAATTTACATAAATTCCTTGCAGAGACTAAATCATCACCAACGCCTGGGACAATAAGATCAGTAATTTCAACATGAATCTTTGTCTTGTCCCTAATTTCTTTTAGTGATTGGAAAATAGGATCTGCATTGGGGATGCCAATATATTGTCGGACAAATTCCCGTTTACCACTTCCTTTAAAGTCAACTGTGATACAGTCTAAGAATGTATTCATCATATTGACTGATTGTGGAGTATCATAACCGTTTGAAACGAAGATATTGAAAATTCCTTTCTTATGAGCCTCGATTCCACAATCTCTTGCAAATTCAATGAAAATTGACGGCTCGTTATATGTATACGCAATTCCTTGGGCACCGACTGACGCAGCCTTGTCTACTACCTGAAGGGGGCTCATCTCAACACCTTCTGTTTTGCGTCGTTGAGAAATATCATAATTCTGACAGTATTTGCAAAGCCAGTTACAACCGGTTGTGGCTATTGAATATATAGATGAGCCAGGCATATAATGTGTTACTGGTTTCTTTTCAATGGGATCTATATGTCCTGCAATAACTTTACCATAAACGAACAAACGTAATTTGTTGTTTTGTACTCCTCTGATACCGCATAAGCCTACCTTGCCTTCAGGAATTTCACATAATCTAGCACAGGCAGTACATTTAATCCTTCCATTTGGAAGATTATTATAAAGTTCCGCTTCTTTGCCTATCATATCGCTGGATTGCATATGCTATATTCATATAAGAGCTGAATAATCATATATATTCATCTATTTTATAGGCACTAAGTTCTACTTTTTTATTTATTATGTGCATTATTGGTGACAGTATCAACAATTAGGAATTGGCTCGATAAACTACGCTTCCTAAAGGAGATCCGTGCCTTCACAGTCAGATAATCTATCGTATATAATTAGAAATTCTTATATGGAAACTTCGCTATGAAACGATATGATGTCAAGAAAAAATAGTTGTAATACCTTAAGATTGTTACCAAATAATTATAATCATTTCAGCAATTTAGTGTTCACCTGCTGATGTCTGGCTCCCAAACGTCTTATAGAGATAGAATTTATATCGTTAAGGACATAATATTAAAATTAGTAGAATATGGTGAGCTTAACCAGACAGCACTTATTAGTTTTTGTGGTCTTAATCTAAAAAAACACAGATCTATATTTGATGAGCTAGAGTTCAACGAATTAATAAGCAAGAAGGAAATTCAAACAGGAAAAAGAACAGTTATACTATATAGACCGACTCAGAGAGGACTGGATTTTTGTAGAAGTATTCTAGAGCCATATGAAAAAATCTTCCCAAGAAGAAGGGATGCCACAAATTATAGAAATCAAGATCAAGAAGAAAGGGACAAGGTAGTTAATACCTCTCAATCCATATAATGACTATAACCCGGCGGCGGCGTGATTACGTTACCCTGAGCTGATTTAAGGGCATGTCCTAGTGAGTGGACCTAACATACCGGTATTCATAGTATACTAGTCTTAATCCGAAATTCTATCAAATCCTTTTTCCAATGATTACCTTTTGAAGTTCTATAGGTTGTTTGTTTGCTATATTTCCTTCGAATACTCATTTTGGAAACAATTCTCTTTATATCCATTAAAGCTGAATCGATTTACATTTCATCCTAATCAATTGCAGTATGAC
>JBKPEX010000232.1:0-1897 GCA_046728625.1 Thermoproteota archaeon | reverse complement strand
AGCTAATTCAATCTTCGGCGCAATTTAATTCAGATCAAATTAAACTATTCAATAGATTAAAGAATAAACCTTTTTGGATTTGGAATATACAAGAACATAAGCAAGAAGATATTAGAACAAAAGGAGATTGCTGTTTTAATCATATTATTAGATTACCTACGAAGAATGGAATAGACAAGCCACTATATGATTATGAGAAGATAATTTTTGATTCTTTATCAAGTTCTATTATTTCAAATAACGTTGTTACTCCTAGCAACCACAATAAACACCTCTGGATAAAGAAAGCAACTGGCTTAGGAATTACTGAATTTATGCTAAGATATATGGCCTGGCTATGTTTGAAAGATAACAAGTTATCAGGTTCCCAAATGTGTATTGTAACAGGGCCTAGAATAGACTTGGCTATTACACTAATAGATAGGCTAAAGAGATTATTTACAGGCATAGCAACATTTGCAAATAAAGAAACAGTTATAGAACTAAATGGAATAAGAATTGAAGCCTTCCCTTCACACCACTTGGACTCTATGAGAGGATTACCCAATGTATCTTTTATTTTACTAGACGAAGCTGATTTCTTCCCACCAGGACAGCAGCAAGACGCTAGAGACGTATCTGAGAGATACATTGGTAAATCAGACCCGTATATTGTAATGGTTAGTACTCCTAACGCGCCAGGAGGTTTATTTCAAAATATAGAACAAGAACCAGACAATACCTGCATATACAAACGTCTTTTATTAGACTATACTTATGGTCTTAATAAAATATATACAAGAGAAGAAATACAAAAGGCCAAACAGTCACCTTCATTTGAAAGAGAATATAACCTCAAATATCTCGGGCTGGTTGGTAACCTATTTCGTCCTGATACAATAGATAAAGCAGAACAGCTAGGACTAAAATATCCAGATTTTGAAAACTTTGACGATTCCTTTGATAAATCTATGTCAATAGATCCTGCATTTAGTAGTGTTGGTTCAAAATTCGGTATAGTAGTAACAGAATATAGAGACGACTTAATCAGGGTATTATATGCAGAAGAGTTTGGTAAAGCTACAACAGAGGGAATGCTTGAAGAAATACGAAAGATAAGACAGAGATTTATGATATTAGGAGATAATTACAGGATATACGTAGACGCTTCAAATCCAGCATTTATTAGAAGTTTAAAGCTGGATATAGGAGAATATGTGGATTATGAAAAACAACAATTACAGCATGAACAAGAAAAAGGAGGAAGAGGAGATATCCATAAACTAGAATATTATATGAAAGTAGTACCTGTATCTTTTAACAAATATGGCAGGTTTATGCTAGGCCATATGAAAGACTTGATAGATAGAGGTAAAATAGCCATTAATCCCAATGTTGCAAGTGGCTTACTCACCCAAATGAAAATGGCTAACGTCATTAATAATGATCAGCTAGACAAGAGTATTCATTCGCTTGATCTTGTTGATTCTCTAAGGTTAAATCTGCTTTTCTATCGATTAAATAGTGCTGGTAGTAACAGTAGTTCATAGGGATAATTAATTAATAATTATAGAACTTGATATGGATTTAATCTCGGGGTCAAGAAGAAAGAAACAATTTGTAACTCCCACATTATTAGCATTAAGCCACAGTATTAGAGAACCCAGTTACGAGAGAAAGCAGAATACAATATCAACAAGGACCCAGAAGCAAAGTTCTAGATCACAGACGGAAGTTTTTGGCTTTACAAGGAATAATTTCTTTCCTTTAACCGTTTGCGGCGAGCAAGTTCGGCTTCGCTAGGTGTTTCAAGCCCAAGTGACCCCTTCTTGACTTCTCCTGCACGCTCATAATTGGCGATTATGACTCCGCTAGGCGAAATCTCGCTTTCAAGAAGTTTGAACCCAACTGGAATTGT
>JBKPEX010000081.1:0-4231 GCA_046728625.1 Thermoproteota archaeon | reverse complement strand
CTATTAGGATAGAATATAATCCCAATAGACCTGATTTTTCGTCAGAATACGGAATCGTTAGATCTCTTAGAGGTATAATGGAGATAGAAGTAGGAATCCCAAAATTTAAGTTATCTCAAAAAAGCCAATATATAGTCAATGTAGATCCAATGGTAGATCAGGTCAGACCATATATTGTGGCACTGGTTGCTAAAAATGGCATGCTTGACGACCTGATGATTAAACAATTGATCGGGATGCAGGAGGATCTACACAATGGGATCGGTAGAAGAAGGAAAAAAGCCTCCATTGGAATTCATAATCTGGATCTTATTAATTTCCCAGTATCTTATAGTATAGTAGAAAAGGATGATTTTTCATTTATTCCTATTGATAAGACGTCTAGCAATACAATAAGGCAAATCTTAGACGAATCGGAGAGCGGCAAGAAATACGGACACATAATCAACCATGGCAACAAATATCCTCTGATAATAGACACAAAAGAGAACGTCATTTCCTTTCCTCCAATAATAAATGGACTTTTGACGAAGATAGATAAAGAAACAAGTAATCTTTTTGTGGAGGTTACAGCGAACAGTCAAAGAATAGCTAACGACACATTGGCTATAGTAGCAATTACATTACATGATATGGGCTTTGAACTACAAACTGTTTCAATTAGATACAATGGTGACTCAGATAAAAATTTAATCACACCAAAAATGGATCCTCGGCTAATAGATATTGAAATAGATTATATCAACAAAACGATTGGATTGGATCTAGACGCGAATAAAATTATTAAATGCTTAGAGAAAGCTAGGTTTCAAGCATGGGCAAAAGAAGACAATGAAAAAATAATTTGCTGTATGGTCCCAAGATATAGGATAGATGTGGTCAATCCTATTGATCTAGTGGAGGAAGTTTTGATAGGCTATGGGATATACAATCTGACACCTGCTCTAGTTCCTACAACACTCGTGGGACAACAGAACTCTTTATCCCTTTACCTAAATGTAATCCGTCAGACCCTTATTGGAATGGGGCTCCTTGAAATTGTAAACTTTGATCTGATAAGCAGAAAAATCCAGAATATGGCAATACTTACAACGGAGACAGATAATAATAATGATTACAATAGAAATAACATTCTAACAGTTGAAGAAACAAAAAGTATAGAGCACGAAATACTAAGGCCATCCTTAATTCCTTCGCTATTATACTGTCTCTCACATAATGTGCACGAAGAATATCCACAAAAACTATTTGAAATCGGGAAGGTGTTCCAACCTAACAATAGCCATGGTATAAATGAATACTGGTGCACCGGCGTAGTCCTTGCACATAATGGTGCTAACTTCACAGCGATTAAAGCTGCCGTCCAAACTCTCTTAGGTACAAGTTTTGGAAAGGTTATATCTACAAAACCATTCACAAATTCTGCATTTATTAATGGTAGATGCGGTGTCATTCTTTTGGATGACAAACCCGTAGGAATGATGGGAGAAATATCCCCTGTGGTGATAGAAAACTTTAGAATAAGGATGCCAGTGAGTTGCTTTGAGATAAATTTCTCGAAAATATTGGATTTATAATAACCTTTTAAAGTTTTGTAAGATATTATACATTGCCTATGATAAGCGATCACGGTACGGGATATTACCTAAGTCATTATTCTCGATTCCGTGAGCAGCCGCTGTAATTAGGCACCCCGTTAGAGAGAGTGCACGAGGAGGAGTACACTTGGTGTATGGCTAACCTATGAATACGTGTGGGTCAGAGGCGGGGGACAAATTTTTAATGGTTTCATAATCTAAATATCTACGTATTAAACTTCACTGGTTTATTTTTTAATTTTTGGGATTCTGTGAAGTTTCCTATAACAAATGAGTGTCAAGAAAAAGTAGTGATAATTTGAAGAAAATTCAATAAGATTATTTCGCTGGACTGACTATTTTTTAGAAAAATTATAGCCCTTGTTTATATCTTAGTTTGAGCTATATTCATCGTATGTTAAGTGATATACATGATGGGCCATTCACAAAGACAAATGTGAAACTACTACAAAACAACTGTGTTATCCCTAGTAATATTCGACGCAAACAGCAGACTTTGTTTACCTATTTTGCGTTCTCAATATGCTTAGCATTAGTCTTTGCTGTTGCGTATATGATCTCATCGCCGATTGCGGTTTTCGCACAACAAAACAATAATCAGACTGGCAATCAGGGCATCATAAATCTAAACGGTACTAATACTTCACTCCCAATACTTTCAAAGATCTCCGATAAAGGGAATTATCAAGTACAGATTAGATGGGGACAACCACAGGATCCTAATCTTTTACCACAAAAGGGATTTGATATGGAAGTCTTATTTTTAAACGCTAGCGCGCCGGTACCAACAGCAAAGACAGTTCCACAGAGGGAAACAAATCTAACTGGAAATTCAGTTGTTGGTGGAACGGGATACACTGACCCGAGTATAATACAACGGGTAGTACCAATAGACAGCTTCGATATTACAATATATTCTAACAGTGGAAAAGTTCTATGGAGCAAAGTCAATCAGGCCGTGACTGCCGGTAGGGCTGCAGAAAGGGTCAGCTTTCAAAATGGCTATACTGGGGGCATTACTATTGTAATAAATAATATCAAAGCGAGCAACTCAGTAACTGGAGGTAATTTGACACCCTTGTCTACCCCCGCTAAACCTGAAACAACAGATTCTGTGAAGTTCACAGCAAAGGTCACTTCCTAATGGACACCTACCAAGAGCACTACTGCCAATGTTGAATCTAAAAGAAATACCTACCTTATGATATTCATATACTATACGAAAAGCCAAAAAGAAGATATCAGAGAGGGATAATTCCCCAAACAAGTATTTGAAAAGAAAAAAGTGTTGTGATATAGTAACCTAATGGGACTTGAAACAGCTGCAAAGGAGTAAGACGCGGCGCTAGTATGGTAAAAGCAAACGATCTAGGGTGGAATTTGCTAGGTACCTTTATTTGACGTTGACCAAAAAAATGAAATGCTAAGAACTCTATTGCTGCTAAGCAAGATGAAGTCGAAAGCTCTTATTGCTGTAAAGGATTATAATTATCATAGGGCTTAGATATCTGCATATGCAAATCTAAAAAAGACTTAACGGCATATAGAAAAAAGATAGCCAATTTCCGTTGATATTGAGCCGCCGCTGCCTTAGATCCATACTTCAAATTCAGAACTATAAAATGTGTACATTAATCTGTAACAATATCTTTGTCATTCTCTCATTGCAAAGTCGTTTCTGATACCCACTGTCAAACTGATTAGGCTGTGTACTTGGGACGAAAAATTATATAAGTAGACAACTTGATTTTCCCAATTATATGCAGGCCACTGGAAACGTACTCATTTGCGATTCAATAGATACCGTAGGCATTGACACGATGAAAAGATCAGGTATGACTGTTGATTACAAACCAGACATTAATCCTGATCAATTACTCGGATCTGTTAGTAAATACGATGTAATAGTCGTAAGAAGTAGAACTAAAATCACCCAAGACGTTATTAATTCTGCAACTAATGCAAAAGTTATTGCTAGGGTTGGTGTGGGTCTGGATAATATAGATGTCAAAGCGGCAGAGGATCGAAAAATTCGTGTAATTAATGCACAGGAGGCAACCATGAATGCTGTTGCAGAATTGACCATAGGACTTGTGATATCTCTAGCGCGCAGTATATCTTATGCTGACGCTGAAACTAGGAAAGGCAATTGGATAAAGAAGGATTTAATCGGCATAGAATTAAAAGGGAAGTACTTAGGAATTGTCGGCATTGGAAATATTGGTCGTAATGTAGGCCGAATTGCAAAAGCGATGAGAATGAATTTAATAGGCAATGATGCATATCCAATTAACCATGATTTCATAAGAGAAGTCGGTTTGATTACCACAGATCTTTATACTCTTGCTGAAAGCGCTGATTTCATTACAATCCATGTACCACTTACTAAAGAGACGAAACATATGTTCAATGCTTCATTTTTTTCAAAAATGAAGCCATCAGCGTATATCGTTAACACCTCACGAGGACAAGTAATTGATGAAGACGCTCTGTACGATGCCTTGGTAAACCACAAAATAGCTGGCGCTGCATTAGATGTATTTGAAGTAGAACCTCCAACAAATAAAGCATTGATGGGATTACCAAATATCATTTGCACACCACACATAGCTGCTCAGACTAAAGAAGCACAA
>JBKPEX010000118.1:0-4126 GCA_046728625.1 Thermoproteota archaeon | reverse complement strand
TACTTCGTTATTTGAAGGCTTAAATATCTAGAAAATTCTCATGACGTCCAAACTCAACTAGATATTCATAAAAATGGAAATGATATAGAGACTTTTCTTAGGCTTGATGATGCAACGAACAGAGCGGTCGACGAAATAAAGAGGATGATGCGGCGGTAGGATGATTAGTTACAATCGTTCTCAAGTAAAATAGAATTGTTGGTGAACTTAATATCTAAGAATAGAATAACGGCGACCATCTAAAAGTCTCACTAAAGCAATTAGCGCAAAGCTTGAAACGTAGATAGCGTACCTAATAAAGAACAAATTTTCGTAATGGCTTCTTAACATTCAGCTGGTCGGCGAATTTCGTGGCTTTTAAGAGGAGGCTTGTCTAACAAGATTATCTCGGATGTTAGATTCTTGCATAGTGGCATAAATAGATAAAGCTAGGAAATAAGATTAAAGCATAATAATTTAGAAAGAAATTCTACCATACATTTACGCAAGGCTTTCTAAACACACAAGACCCAGATAGCAGCTTTAATGTTTCAATATACCGCACCGACAGCCTCTTTAACCTCTTTAGACAGTTCACGATAGCCATCTTTATCTATTATAACGGCATTAATATTATCGCCGGTCCCTGCGTTTCTTCTAATAGCCGCAGCGATTGCTTGAATAGCAACCTTGTAAGCATCATCTACACTTGAATCCTCCTTGAATTCCATTTCAAGATATCCGTAGGCGACAGGAGAACCGCTGCCAGTTGAGATAAATTTTTCACTTGTCATCGAGCCAAAGAGATCTATATTGTAAATTTGACCTCCTTCTTTACTATCGTATCCTCCAAGAATAATCTGAACGTAGTAAGGAAAATATCTCTGATTAAATAGTACATTTGAACATAATCTTGCCGCTGACTTCACAGGTATCATTTCCTTGTTTGAGAGTCGATAAATGTTGGAATTATATCGCATAATATCAACTAAGTTCTGAGCGTCTGCTACACCGCCGGCTATAGTCATGCCAAGATGTCTATCAACCTTCTGAATTTTCATTACGTGTCTATCAGCAATAAAAAAGCCTGCGCTTGCCCTTGTATCAGCAGCCATTACTACTCCGTCCTTACATATCAATGCACAGGTAGTCGTGCCTTTTTTGATATGATCCATCAAATATTCATTGTATGTGCTATTATTATTTGGAAAATGCATATGGTTTATTCTTCCATTGATAACAGAATTAATACCAGATTTAAGTATTATCAATTTACCACCCAAGATACTAGAATCGGCATATAGTTATATTCCCGTTCAAGTAAATTTCATAGGTGTTATAGATCGATGCCGAGGACCTTATTTGAGAAGATATGGGATAATCACGTGGTTATAAGTTCTAAAAAAAAGATAGACCTGCATAAATCGGCAGAACCACCATCATTAATATATATAGATAGACATCTAATTCACGAAGTAACTTCTCCACAGGCATTCAGTGGACTCAAATTGAACAACCGACGAATAAGGAGACCGGACCTAACGTTTGCAACTATGGATCATAACGTGCCAACAAGTGATAGAATGCTACCAATAGTGGATGAAACATCTCGTAGACAAGTTCAGGCGCTGTCAGATAATTGCAAAGAATTTGGCATCACATTATTTGATATGAACAGTCAGGATCGTGGCATCGTTCACATTATTGGACCAGAGCTAGGAATCACCTTGCCTGGAACAACCATTGCATGCGGTGACAGTCATACTTCTACACATGGAGCATTTGGTGCTTTTGCATTTGGTATTGGCACTAGTGAAGTTGAACATGTTTTGGCCACTCAATGCCTATGGATGGACAAGCCCAAAACGTTTGCAATTAATCTTACGGGTAAACTAAAAACCCCTCACGCTATTACCTCTAAAGATATCATACTTTCTGTGATTAGAAAGATAGGTACAGCAGGAGGTGCTGGGACAGTTATAGAATACCGTGGAGATATGGTATCTTCACTTTCTATGGAACAGCGGATGACTATTTGCAATATGTCTATTGAGGCTGGTGCCAGAGCAGGATTAATTGCTCCTGATAATACGACTTTTGACTACATCAGAGGTAGAAGATATTCTCCAAAAGGCGAATTATTAGAACAAATGATCAGTTTTTGTAAGGAAAATTTAGTTACCGATGACAACGCATATTTCGACAAATCTCTTACCCTAAACGTAAGTGAGCTTGCACCTCAAGTGAGCTGGGGAACAAATCCCTCTATGGTAATAGACGTTACAGATACCATACCGTATCCCGAAGAATTTGCTAAACAAAACGAAGATGAAAGAAAGGCTGCGGTTCGTGCTTTAGAATATATGAATCTTAAGCCAGGAACCCACATCGTAGATGTTCCAATTGATCGAGTTTTCATTGGTTCATGTACCAATTCAAGATTAGAAGATCTCTTAGAGGCATCAATTGTCGTTAAAGGTAGAAAAGTCTCTTCTACGGTTAAGGCAATGGTGGTTCCTGGTTCACAGCAAGTAAAAGTCCAAGCAGAAAGGCTTGGATTAGACAAAATTTTCAAGGATGCCGGATTCGAATGGCGGAATTCTGGCTGCAGTATGTGTCTTGGAATGAATCCTGATATCCTTGCACCAGGTGAGCGCTGCGCAAGTACATCAAACCGTAACTTTGAGGGAAGACAAGGAAGTGGCGGAAGAACGCATCTAGTGAGCCCAGTTATGGCTGCAGGGGCTGCAATTGAAGGTCATTTTATAGATATAAGAGAGTGGATATGAAATTGGGATATAAACGCAAATTTTATTATAATCAATAAAGGATCGGAGAATTGGAGCCCTTTAAGACTATAACAAGCAAAGCCATTCCTCTAGACTTTGTTAACGTAGATACAGACCAAATAGTCCCAAAGCAATTTCTTAAGCTAATTCATAAAACCGGTTACGGCAAATATTTATTTTTCGATTGGCGTTTTGACGCGAAGGGAAATCTGAAAGAGAATTTTGTATTAAATGATCCAAAGTATAATGGACGACAGATATTGCTTACACGAGATAATTTTGGTGTCGGTAGTTCTAGAGAACACGCTGCCTGGGCCATTGCAGACTATGGATTTAAAGCAATAATTGCTCCGTCTTTTGCTGACATATTTTATAATAATTGTCTTAAGAATGGAATTTTACCGGTTAGGCTGACTCATTCCGAAGTAGACTTTTTGTTCATGATAGCAGAGAAGGAAGAAATTGAAATTGATTTAGGCAAGCTAAGCGTAAAAGGAGGATCTAAGACTATGCATTTTGTGATGGATGAATATAAAAAAGAAGCTTTACTCAAAGGTCTAGATGAAATAGGAATTACTTTGCAGCTGGATCAACAAATCTCTGAATATGAGAAAAATAAAAGCAGAGTATTTCTTTAGATCTTCCTTTTGTAATCGTAAAAGATCTGTATATGATACTACAAGTCAGATTGCCAGTAGTCTAAAAAGAAAAAAACGAAGTAGGAAACTAGCAAAGGTTATTATCTGAAGACTATAAAACTACAGACAAGGTTTGTAAATGCAAATTTTCTTTGTTTCCTTTAGATAATTGAAATAGATCTAAAATGTAAATCTTATTTTAGAACAATAAAAGTAAAATACGAGCCAATTAAGAATATATATTATGATGAATAGTCCGAAGTTCAATTCTTATTATTTAATTCTTATCGCAGCGTCATTAGTTTTATCATTATCATTAGTCTTGTCAATAGGAACAATAAGGACTATCAATATGACAACAAGTTTTGCATACGCTCAAACCAATGCTGACATGCTGGATGATACAGCTAGCACATTCTTTTTTGCCAGTAATATCGGTTCGCATAATAATGATAGCAATAATTCGTCAATTACAGCTTCCATCAGTGGAAGTAATGAACTCCAGATTAAAAAAGATGTAAGATACTTTGACAATTCTTCTGGATACTTGGTATATCCTTCTAGTGCCGCAACCACCATTGCCGCTCAGTCCAATAGTAATCTAAGCAAGAAAATTCCTGCGGTCATAATGGTCCATGAAAATAAGGGTTTGAATGATAATATAATACAGATGGCAGATACTCTTGCGAAACAAACTGGCTACGCTGTATTGGCTGTAGA
>JBKPEX010000194.1:0-2648 GCA_046728625.1 Thermoproteota archaeon | reverse complement strand
GTCTTTAGGAAAGCCAGACAACCTATTGTTAAGCAGCTTAAAGCAGTCTGAATGATACTAGCGAGTGATTGTATTGCTCTCAGAGGTCTAGATCGAATTTATCGCTGACTTTCCATATGTTTATTTCTATGTAAGCGACGCTCTAGCATTCGTGCATCAATAAATCCCAATATTTCGTTTCATTTGATCATTAGATCCTTCTCAGACCCTTGGAATGCCGACAAACTAAATGTTGCCTCTGGTCTAAGACTATTTAGGCGCTTCTAGGAGATTCATTAATCATTTGAAATATTTTTTGCAAATGGTTAGCCAACTCCATCAATACTTCAATTTTCCTGTTTGGCCAATTAGCATACCGAATGACATTATCTAAAAACGCTGCCAAAGGCGCAGGCTCCTCGCCTAGCACTTCTATTCCCTTATTTGTGAGCAGGTACGATTTTGAAGTTGGATTTGCTTGGATACCGGCAAGTAGATAGGTTTTTGTCTCAGGCATTGACGAGCTTGCCTTCAAATATTTTTCTTTTAAAATTTCGAATTCTTCTGCGATATCCGCCTCTAAAAGGGCCATTTTATTAAGAAGTTGACTGATGCGTTGTACGCAGTCGTCATCGGCATCCATTCTAGAGACTAAAACAAATCCCTTAATAATTCTTGATTTCTCGTGATTCACTTTATCTTGATTATTTGATTGGGAAAATCAAACTCCTTGACAACTATCTATAGCAGCAGTCAGTTAACATGGTTATAAGTATTAATATTTTGTTTATTAATAGTCATAAAAAGGAAGTTCTGTATTTTAATCAACATCTATTCGCTCTCTATTATTAATTTCATGTTGTTGTTTGTCTAGTTTTTGCAGCTCAGACTGCAAGAATTCTTTGTATTTGTTTTTCTCTTGTTCTGTCATTCTATCCAGATTGGAGCTTAATGCGGATCCTAGTGCAGACACTCGGTCAATGAGATCTCTTGCCATGAATTTGCCTACGTTTCCTACCCTAAGCATAACCTCGAATTGCTTTTGCAAAATATTTTGAACAGACTGTATATCTGCAGCCATGTCAATCCCTTTCGTAGTAATTCTGTATCTTCCATTTTCAGTTTCGCTTATTAATCCTTCTTCTAATAACCTTCCTAACATTGGGTAAATAAGTCCAGGTGATGGCCTCCATTTACCTTCACTCTGTAGTATCGCCTTATCGATAATTTCCTTTCCTGTCATAGGTTGTTCTTTTAGCAATCCCAGAATGTAATGACGCGAAAAGCCCCTGGGGATTGCACTTCCCACCCTGGAGAACCAATCTGTTAGCATATCACTAGTAATATCACTAGTGATTTATTAAGGTTTCGTTAAGAAATATAAGCCTGCAAATATTAATGCGGAACATCTTGAGGAGCCAGAGTGTCAGATTTTTTACAACTTGACCCTAAATAAAGAAGTCAAGTATATATATATTTATTTTACGCCATCCTCTCTGAGTTACATATACCAAATAGATATGCGTTTTCAATAGTTCTTGATCATTCTGGGTCTTTGTAGCAAAAACCATAGATATGCTTAATACGCGATCACAATTTGACTGTACAGTAGAGAGTTATTATATCACTTTTTCGTCTTCCGATCCAGATTCTATATCAACTGCACGAATAATTGGAGAAATAAAGATCTTCCCCATCTTGGAGTTGGCCCTGATGATTTCAATAGCCTGCTTCTGTTTTTCATCCGGTAATATGACCTGAAGAGTGTATTTATCACTAAACTCAGGCGTAAACATTTCAGTGCCCTTGGAAGCGTGAATTCTGGGTGCGACTGTTTTGCCCCTGCCTTTTACTTTTAAAATAGTAACTCCGCCGACATTGATTTTTTTCAATCCTTCACTAATTGCTTCCAAATAATTTTCTGGTATTACGACATCTATTTTAATCAAACAAATATAATTGAAGTATTGCATTAAAAATCTTTTCTGGTTTTTATATTATCTGCAGACAAAGAAGGAACATAATAACAATTATATAGATTGTGACTTGTTATCTCAAAGATCATTGCCAGTAGATACCGGAAATACAGCGTGGATGCTTGTAGCTTCTAGCCTTGTATTGTTGATGATTCCTGCTCTTGGACTCTTTGAAGCTGGATTGCTCAGAAAGAAGAATACGGTATCTATCTTTATGCAGATCTTTTTTGGATTGGCACTTTTAAGCGTTATGTGGTTTGTTTTTGGATTTAGCCTAACTTTTGGACCCGATACAGCTGGTCTAGTTGGAAATCTTGATTGGACATTTCTTAAAGGAGTGCCTTTTGATAGTTCGTTGAAATACGCACCCACAATTCCAGGAGTTCTGTTTGCAAAATTTGAAATGATGTTTGCAGTAATAACACCGCTATTACTAACAGGTGCAATAGCAGAGCGAATGAAATTCAGTGCGTTTGTTCTTTTTATTGCTGCATGGAGCGTTCTGATATATTATCCTCTTGTTCACTGGATCTGGGGAGGAGGCTGGCTGGGTAAGTTAGGCGTTGTAGACTTTGCCGGAGGAATAGTAATTCATACAAGCGCAGGAATGGGAGCTCTTTCTGCAGCTATCATTTTAGGCAGGAGGAAGAATTACGGTCCTTCAATTATGGTACCGCACAGCATCCCCATCGC
>JBKPEX010000138.1:0-9798 GCA_046728625.1 Thermoproteota archaeon | reverse complement strand
TCAGCAGGAATTTTACAGGTATAGTAGTGTCTTCATCCAAGACTCCTTCTGCTGCCGGATCAAATACCACTTCTTGATATAACGTTTATAGCCCCGGAAGAAAAATATAATGTTGCAGGCATAATTAACAGAATATCGTAGTGCAGGCATGTCTACACTACGCTAGAGCAGAAAAAACACTTATACTTATTAGCATATAGATAATGCTATCAAGATTGTCTGAAGTAAATAAAATACAAGAAATCAGAATAGTCTTTCAAGGTTTACAGACGCTCTACGACACTTATCTGCCAAAGGTAGACCCGATGCTTATTCATGACTTACTTGTAAGGGAACGGCAAAGTGATAAAGGTCTGCCGTTTTATATGGTTGAAATATTTACAAAGCCAGGGACAGACTCTACAAAGATAAAAGACAACATATTCAATAAAACCGGGATGATCCCCGCAGTGTATGACAATGGGACACATTACGTAACTAATCAGCGGTTAAATCTGGAGATGCTTAAGGAATTATCAGATTCTGAATCTGTCTTGGAAGTAACGGGGGATTATACTGGGGGCATAACTGGAAGAGGAGCTTCACACGATCGTAGGCATTAGCAAACTATCGATTCGAATTCAGCCTCTTAGCAAGCTCAGAACACTGTTTATAATTTTTGGATGATCGGCTTTTGTCTCAGTTGTGATTAAAAGCAGGCTGTTATTTTCTAGAGGTATGGTTATTCGTTTAAGTTTTTCATATTCAGTCATTGAATAGATTCCTTTACCAATCTTAGGAGCAAGTGCATTGCGTAATCCCCATCTTGCTAACGCTTGCAAATTGGATCTCTTTGTTTCCTCAGCAGAAAGCAAATTGGTGATGCCTTCGCGTTGTCCACCATATCTTAGTTCGCCGGTATCGTCGAATACTGCGGCATAACGAACATTTGGATCGATACTTAGGATATCCTTACAAAGCTTGTCATAATCCATAGTTTGAGATGTCTAATAGCATGACGCTTCTAATAAGGTTTAGGCTGCATTTAAGCCCCTAAAATTTCGGAGACGACTTTGAATATACTAATTATCTCCCAAGTTAGTATTTATCTAATTATGTTTCAATTAGAAAAAGATCAAATCATCCGCTTCTCATAAAGTGAATCCACAATGCCTTAAATGATTTGATTTCATTATATTATACATCAGAATAATTTGCAAAATCAACACTTTTGATTTCCCTCCATCGATTCCCAATAAATTAGTTTAAAAGCCTTACCATTACTCATAATTAGTAGCGGCAGGTTTATTGCTGCAGGCCATTTTATTGCCTAGTGTAGTATTGACTAAGGCATGGACTCATCATTGGAAGGTTCTAGAATCTCTCAGCGCAAGTATACAAAAATAAGTTCTTGCTTGAGCCAATCAATTTGCGTATTTCACTGTAATATTCGTTATCTGATTCTACTCAGAAAAAGCTATTAAGGAAATCCATAAACGGCGTCCCGAAACTACCCACATCTCAACGGGCCCAGAGGGCTTCGATCCCTCGATCTGCGGTTCCGAAGACCGCCGCGATATCCTGACTACGCTATGGGCCCAACAATTCGCTGTTCACAGATAAAGCGTTGTAAGCAAATGTTTGAATATTAAGCTAAAAATCTGAGTATTTGAATTTTTTGAATATCAGATTGCATCGAGATCTGCCTTAGTATCGTCAATCGATTGCAAGGCGTAGTTATAATTTGAAATTCATCTGACATGGTTTTGTAGGCATGTACGACTCCTGACGAACATTATGTATAGACATAACAATTTATCTCGGTAATTGTAAATACACGCAACCATTTGAGAGTCTCTTCCAGAACTTCGGGAGTGGAATACGCTATTAGAGATATTATCTCCTATGCTAGGATGTATGAAAGCGCCGGAAATCATATCATTTATTTAAACATAGGTGACCCTGTAAGATATGGCTTTAATACACCGGAGCACATTAAAGATGCATTAATTAACGCTGTTAAGGCTAACCAGAATTATTATACAGAGTCTGAAGGTCTACCCGAGCTAAGAAACGCAATTGCGGAAAAGGAATCTCAAAAGGGTCTGGCAATTATAGACCAAGATGTTTTAGTTACTAATGGTGTTTCCGAAGGGCTGGATATGGTTATGGCTTCTATTATAGATTCTAATTCGGAGGTTTTGATGCCAGGACCTTATTACCCGCCTTATGCGTCATATGCTAAATTCTACGGCGGAAATCCAGTCGAATTTAGGCTTCATGAAGATGGGAGACCTGATTTGGAGGATTTATTATCGAAAATTACACCTAATTCGCGCGCAATATGCATTATAAATCCCAATAATCCAACTGGCGAAGTCTTCGATAGAAAGGCTTTACAAGAATTAGTTGACATAGCAGAAGAGCACGATTTGTATTTGATTTGTGATGAAATTTATGACGGAATCGTTTTCAATGGTAAATTTTCTGGTATCGGGAGAGTGTCAAAAGACGCTGCAGTCATTCTGCTGAATGGTTTCTCTAAGGTTTACCTAATGACAGGCTGGCGCTGCGGCTATGTTTGTACAAACAGCAACTGTAGAAAACTAGACGAATTACGGACTAACATTCCTAAACTTGCGAGAGTGCGTATCTCAACTAATTTACCTGTTCAGATGGCTGCAGTCCAAGCTTTGCGGGGCCCGCAAGATCATATTAAAGACATGGTTCTGAAACTGCAGAAAAGAAGAGACTACGTTGTTAAGCGTCTGAACGGGATGAATGGAATCTCGTGCACGATGCCAAATGGAGCCTTCTATGTCTTTCCGAAGATAAGTCTTGATTCTCATTGGAAGGACGACAAAGAGTTTACTATTGATTTGTTGAATAAAACAGGTATCTTGACTGTACATGGCTCTGGATTTGGGAGAATTTCTGGCTCTGAACATTTTAGGATAGTTTATCTGCCTTCCGAAGATATTCTTGAAGAAGCAATGAATAGGTTAGAAGATTTTGTGCATATGAGAAGCTCATGCAAATAAATAAAAGTAGATAAAACGATATTATTAGCAAGATCTAATAGTTGTCTCTTTCAAAAACACCTTCATGGCAGAGGCGAGATAGAGGTCTTACTCTGAGAATGCTGTTTAGTTTTGGCATCCTTGCACTCTTATACATTCTATTTATTAGCGTCCTGGCGTATATCGGAATAGGATTCGTTCCAATAACTATAATTGCTTCAGTAATGATTATTCTACAGTGGTATTTTTCCGAAAAGATAGTTCTATGGAGTTCACGAGCAAAGATAGTCAGTAGGGAAGAATTTCCAAAATTACATGATTTGGTCGAACGAATTGTTGCAAGGAACAACTTGCCGAAACCAAGGATAGCTGTAATCAATACTAATATGCCCAATGCCTTTGCCACAGGAAGAGGACGACGGAATTCCGTTGTAGTCGTCACAACTGGTATTATGGATATATTAGATGACGAAGAGATGGAGGGAGTTATAGGACACGAACTCACACACATTAAAAACAGAGACGTACTAGTCATTACACTTGCAAGTTTATTTTCGACTGTGGCGTGGTATCTTATGCAGTTTGGATTTTATGGAGGGATGGGATATGGTTATGGCTACGGCAGCAGAGATCGTAACAGCGGAGCCAGCATGATGATCATAATAGCTGTAGCAATGTTAACATGGGTTATTAGCTTTCTTATTATCCGAGCCATTTCTAGATATCGTGAATTTGCTGCTGATAGAGGATCTGCCCAAATTACAGGGAAGCCTGTCAAGTTGGCCAATGCCTTGATGAAAATAAGTGGAAATATGCAGCGCGTACCTACCAAGGACCTACGTCAAGTTGAGGGATTGAACGCATTTTTTATCATCCCAGCTCTTTCTGGCAGCTCAATTGGGAATCTTTTCTCAACTCATCCCCCAGTGGAAAAACGCATTCAGAAGCTTATGGAAATGGAGGCGTCAATGAGTTGAATTTATTTCAGAGAGCTTGGAAAGACCTACATCATCCTGAAAAAGCCAACAATGATTCTGACATTATATTCACACTGTCTTCAGCTTATGTAGATCTCGAGACAAAACTAGGTTTAAAAAGCACGGGAAGAGCTGCGATCAGTATTAAAAATATAGACGGCAGATTATTCAGCGAAGCCGTTGAGGAAATAAGCAAGCTACTCGATATATTTAAAAATGAATTTAATCTAAATTATTATACGCGGAGAGACTCATATGGATATCTTTGGATTGTACTCCAAGATGTAAAGATCGAAGATATCTTAGCATGCATGTCTGCGATAGGAGACTCAGTCGATGATAAAGGGTTTTCAAATCAGTTGCTTGCGGCTGTATTTGAGTTCAGTGACGGGGTTTCTAAACACTATCTTATCTATAACTACAAACGTAACAAATTTTACCCTTTTGTACCTGCTATGGGTGAAAAAACAGTAAGAAATGACGAGCAAATGAAGATAATGTCTGTTATGATGGACCAAATACCAATAGAAAAGGATATGGCATTGTGGTATCCTCTTTGGGATCTGCCTTTCTAAATTAAACTTCTGGGATAACTCCTTGACCTGTAAACAACTTCTTTGCCTCTTCTATCGAAAGATCGGTGCTTGGTAGAATAATGTCTGACTGAATAATTTCCTTTGGATCAAGAGGTTCGGAGTTGTTTTGTACAATTTCGTTGAGTTGTGAAAGCAATCTTTTAAATTCAGCAGCGTCGGGAAACCTCTCATTGGTTATCAACTGAACTAGTGAGCTATCTATTTCATTTAGACGCTTTAATGTGTCGCTATTTACCGTAAACTGGCCATGTCCCATAATTCGAACAATTCTACTTTGCTTTGCTGGTGTTGTGTCCTTATATTCCCTTGATCGAGTAGTAGCTGCTTTTACTTGTTTTCGCACTGCCATCTTCTTGATCGGTCGCATCTTCATTTGGTTCTTCTTCTTCTTCTTGTAAGAAGAGTCCGATTCTCTTTTTGAAATAGGTCTAAGATGTCTCTTTACTAACATATTTTGTTGTGTCGTCTTTGCATTTATTCTCGAGCTCCTGCGAGTAATCTTCATAGATTCTCCTGCCTTTGTACGCTCACGTATTGGATTAACAGGCTTATTTTTCTTGGTCTGCTTCTGTGACATCGCTCTTGTCTGCAGAGCAGGCGCCTTTACCTTTTTGCCAGGTAGCCTTCTTACTTTTCCAGGCCTATTGCTGAGCTGCTTGCTGCTCTTCATATTCTACTGTCTGTTTCTTTTTACGTGCCTTCTCAGCCTTTAACTTTGCTAATTCTTGGTCCACAGAGTCTTTTATAGAGGATTCTTCTAGTTCTTTTTCAATATCGTCTTTATCTGAAGTATAATCTGTCAGGGACCCCGAATCTATCATATCATCGAGAGCTTGGGACTTGGCTTTCATTTTTTCAGTCTTGTCTTCTGCTCGGTCCAAAGCCATTCCTACATCTGTCATTTCTTCTGAAATCCCAGTGACATTTTCCTTAATTCGAACTTGTGCTTCTGCTGCCGTATACTGGGCTTTTATAATCTCCTTTTTGGATCTGAATTCTTCAACTTTTGTAGAAAGACGTTTTTCAGTATCCTCAAGTTTATCCTGTTCCAGTTGCATCTCTGTTATCTGCTTATTGAGCTCCTGTAATTGCAACATATTTGCATTTTTTCGCTGTAGTGCAAGTTTTGCTAGATCTTCTTTATCTTGGTCCACCGCTCTAGCTGCTTGGTCATCCAAAGTACGAATATTATCCCAAAGCTTTGACTTTTGAATTTCCAATCTTTTTTTTGCAGTGATGACCTCTGCCATGTCTCTGCGTAGTTTATTCAAAAGTTCCCTTTGCTTTACAAAAGAATACTCAAGTGCCTCTCTTGGATCCTCGTGTTTATCAAGAATTGTGTTAACTTTTTGTTTAATCACTGTTGAAATGCGATTCATAAGGCCCATGGCTTTCTACTCCTTATAACACAACGTGTATTATTAAATGTACTTTAAGGTGCTGCGGTTAACCTTTAAAATCGTTCCTGTGTGTTGTTAGCCAAGATGATTCAACCGACAATCATGAGATCGTATTACTGCGCCTGATTCATTAAACCTTTTATCTTATTTGGATCTCACACGTTCGCAAGATATGGAAGGTACTAAATTATGATCAAAACATTGAGGGTCCAGCTTTAACTTTCTTTTGTAGAATATATTAATTATTATCCTGCTGTAAAGCGAGACTAGCGAGTTTTATATTTCACCGTGAAAATCAGGTTTATACATATCTTTATTCTTCTTGAAATGACCCCAATAGATCAGAACGACGCCAGCAATTACCATAGCTATGACAAATTTTTCGTTGGTGATCTTGCCATTAATATAATTGTCTAGATACATATCAATGGAGTATCTAGTCGTAATAAGATAAAGGTTCCTCAATGCGATTATGCCAGCCATTACGATAAATAAAATCCCCATCCCATACATCCAATTTTTGTTGGTTTGAGGTGTTTTGGGGGTGTCAAATTTCTTGAATTTCATTCCTTCACACAACTTTTAACCCAGGGTTTTTAATTTTGTTTCTTTTTGCTGCGTTGAGTAAGATAGGAGTGAGAATTTCAGCTTGATATGCTATAGACAGCGGACCAAGATATATAGGACGGAGGCCATTAATTTCAGCGATCAGATTATTCAATTCGGACACCGTATCAAGATCATCTCCGCAAACAAATGTATCAGCATCCAGACTCTGATTTATGTTCTTAAGTTTAATTTCCGATATTGTATGAAAAGCTGTTACCACTCGCGATCTAGGCGATATAAATTCTGCAACGGCTTCGGCTGCAGTTTTCTTTCTGTCTTCTAATGGTAAGTATACGAATCCTGCCGCTGTTCTTGTCATGGGCACTATGGGAGAAACAATAATACAATCGGATTTGACCTCTTTGCTAATCGCAGTGCAAGTATCCTCTATCGATTCATAAGGAATCGAGAGAAGAATTAGATCACAATTTTTGGCAAGTGTTGAGTTATCGTCTCCCGCAATACTGCCTACCATACTCTTTCCGTACTCGTCATTGGCTATTTTGGTATAATTTTCAGCGACATTTCTTGCCTTGGAAGGTTCCCTCGAACCTATAACAATGTCATGTTTTAGCCCCCATCTTAAGGCAAAACCTTCTCCCATACCACCAGTACCCCCGATAATACCAATCTTCATTGTGTAGCTACTGTTTTGTATTGGTTTGGATATTAAAGTTTATAAGGGAACCTAAGCGTCTAAAAAACAAAGTGTTTTAGTGTACATAAAGGAGCAAGTGACTAAAATTAATATTATAATCATGTCCAAATTAATTGGAGTGCTCATTTGCCTCTAGCGATTTTTATGCGCCATGGTCAAGCTGAGAATAATGTTAACAGAATTCTGGTAGGTAGAAATATCGAAGCACACCTTACAGAATACGGCAAAGAACAGGCTAACGATACAGCTATGCACCTAAAACGACTACCTATCGAAAAGGTGTATGTCAGTCCTGTTTTGAGAACGATCGAGACGGCTCGTATAGTGTGCGGTGTATTAGGAATAGATTATGAAATAGACGAACGTCTGTTCGAGATAGAACTTGGCAAGTTGGCCGGAATGAATTACGAAGAGATTATACAAAAATACGGGAATTTATTCCTTCAATTTTACAGCGAGGCTGATTCAACACTGACTAATTCTTTTGGAGTGGAAGAATTTAAAGCAGTAAAATCAAGGATAAGGAGTCTATTGGATGAAATTGCCGAGCTACACAAGGAAAAAAATGTGCTCATGATCACTCATCTTGATCCAATAAAAGCTGCAATTTCTATGTTATTGGATTTAAAACCTGAAGCCCTCTATAATTGGCATATACGCAATGCATCCCTTACAATTTTAAAACAGGAAAGCAAAATTTATTATCTATTTGGAGTTAACATCATGGGAATGCACAGATATGTAAATGAATAGAGTTTATACTTAAACACATTAAAAAAGCCATATCTTCTCAGCAAATACGAATAAGAATATCAAATATACATTATGCATACCGCATTTATCTATCATCTAAAAACCTACTGGACGTTGGAATATAAAGCCGAGATCGTCTAGTGATCCAATCGTAATCCAATTATGCTCATTGGTTATAACTATTCTTCATATCACTTGTCCCTCAGTCGCCACTTATCTGCCGACTTCTTTTTAGATAAGTGATATCTTTTGCAAATTGGCCTCATAAACTGGACTGGAGTATAATTATAAGTTATATTATTGTCAGTTCTACAGCTACCTTGGATGGTCGACTTGCGGGATGTCTTTGCCAAAAGTCCTTTTCGTATTATTATAATAATATCGTTGATAGGTCTTTTCTTCACATCCATATGTGAGAATAATATGTTATCAAATGCATATGCGCATCTAACACATTTACCGCATTATAACGGAGGAGGAATTGGACTCAGCAAGTATTATGTTAATCAGGCAATGGAACCAGAATATACTCGTCCCGGGAATCCAGCTCAAATCATATTTAGCATACAGGATTACAAGGGCAATGATGTTCACAATATTAGGACAATGATAGAAGTTTATTCTGCCAGCACAGGGGAAAGATTAACGGTTTATCCCTGGACTCAGCAGGATATTGGAGACTTTGGAGTAGGATACACATTTCCCAAGGCCGGAAATTATCAAATTGTCCTTAGTATATCAAATGATAACGCAAATAGTAGACAAATAAACAACGGTGTTGATCCTCCTAGAGATGCGCTGGGGAGTACATTTAACTGCAATTGTGAACGTGCGGTTTTCACTATCTCTGTGTCGCAAAATTTCGGTGACGTATTTACCTTAGCCATATTCGTGGGTATTTTGGCAATGATTACTGTATTAGGGTTGGTATTGTGGTTTGTTTACAAGACACGTAGAAGACCCATTATGGTCGATTCTAACAGAAACCAAATTGTCAAGTATCTCATAATGTTATTAGCATTATCAGCAGGAGTAATTCATCTAGCGGTATTTTCAGAGCATGGCTCTTTAAGAATTGAATACAGCATTTTTCTATTAGCTGCCGGTGCTTCCCAAGTGGCATACAGTATTCTGTATGTACTTCTCACTCTCACAAATGAATCGGAATTAGGTACAAGACAACAAGCATTCTCATATCATCGCAAGACAATGCTTGTTAACCTCTTTGGATTGGTGGGTAATCTGATTCTGCTTGGGCTATATCTATATTCTGTTATTCTAACTCCGCCTTTATCACCCAACAACAAGCCAGAGGATGTAGACGTTAGCGGAATATTGGATAAATCCATTGAGGTTGTGCTGATAGTAGGAATAGTTTATCTCATGCGTTGGGAAAGGAAAAGACTTGAAAGTCAAATTATCAAAATAAAATAAACAAACTTCTAAATCTAACCCGGAGTCACAGGATGTTCATAGATATACTTAGCGCGGCCGTCGAATTGTATAATACAAAAAGTGTGTCATATAGAGAAGTCTCATTTTACACCTTGGTAGGATTATATGCAATGAATCTTTGGAGAGGACAGATGTCTGCGGATTATATTATGGCTATCAAAAACCTTAAATTAGATATTAAAACCATTGAGGACAGACAGGAGAAAGGGCGCTATAGATATGATGGCAAATTCAAAAAACTACTTATGGTCTCTTCTACCTCTTATTCCCTTATTTGCTGTCTCTTATACACATCTCCGAGCCCACGAGACCCATCTCGCCATCGCGTATGCCGGCTTGTGCGTGTAAAGG
>JBKPEX010000392.1:0-1677 GCA_046728625.1 Thermoproteota archaeon | reverse complement strand
AGTGTTAGAGGTCCTGAATTATTATCTAAATGGGTAGGAGAGTCAGAGAGGGGAATTAGAGAAATATTTAGAAGGGCAAGACAGGCAGCACCATGTGTGGTATTCTTCGATGAAATTGATTCTATTGCTCCTACGAGGGGAATGGGTGGAGATAGTATGGTTACAGAACGTGTTGTATCACAATTACTTACAGAGTTAGATGGAATTCAAGCATTATCAGGCGTGGTAGTTTTAGCAGCAACAAATAGAGTCGATATGATTGATACAGCCTTAATACGCCCAGGTAGATTTGACAAGATCGTGTTCGTTCCTATGCCTGATAAAGCAGCAAGACATAAGATCCTGGAGATTCATTCTAAAGATAAGCCAATTGGTTCTGATGTGGATTTGTCAAAGGTAGCAGATCTTGCTGATAGCTTCAGCGGTGCAGATACTAGTTCTGTGGCGAATACTGCAGTTTCGCTTGTATTACATGAATATCTAGCAAAATATCCAACACCTGAAGAAGCCGCAAAACATGCATCAGAGGCACATATAATGATGCGCCACTTTGAAGAAGCAGTTAAAAAGATCAAGACCCAGAGAGAAGGTAAACCTGGAGAAAAGGTTACAGTGCCTTACTACAGATAAAATAATACATTAGCAGATCTTTATTATGTTACACTGGAAAAAATATTGTGTTAAATTTTTTGCTTTACACATTTTCTTTTCGCATAGGACAAGGTTTAATCTAAAATGAAATATAATATATTGTATACAGTCTATACTGTCCATAGTTGATACTGCCGTCCTCTTGTGTACAATCGGTAAGATATGTACGATCCATATGAAGTAGTATAAGCAATAATAATAATAATAATAACAAACTTAATACTACAAATTTTAATCTAATTTTGATGACAATTAAAATGGATGATTATTCTTGGTGTTATACTATTATCTACAGTTAATTTTTGATAGGTAATGTTTTTAAGTTATATGTTTTACACATAAAACAACAAAAAGAAATTGGTGGAAAATTCCCAAATACAACTAGTTGAAGATCCAAAAAATCTAACAATACCAACATTAAACCGCTTTGTAACGCCAAATGATATCACCAAATTAGTTCTAAGGCATGGAACACCCTTATATCTAATTGATGAAGATACACTTCATACAAAAGTCAGAGATCTGCATAGTGCATACTCAAAATTTGTTGGACCTGTAAAAGTAGCTTACTCCATAAAGGCCAACTTTAGTCCAGCAATCTTACGAGTTTTCATAAAGGATGGAATAACATTCGATTTGACTTCTATTGGAGAGCTTCGGTTTGTAAAAAAATGTAAAGTAAATCCTGAAAATATAATCTATACTAGTGTGACAGAGGAACCTGAAGAATATCGCGAGGTATTGCAAAGTGGTATAAAAAAGATAGTTGTTAGTTCATTTAATGGTATGACAAATCTAGCAAAAGCGGCAAGCAAAATAGGTATCAAGCCTATGACAATGATTAGGGTTAACCCAGAGGTTGGAGTTAAGGCAGAGATTCGTGCATCCTACAGAAATGGCAAATTTGGAGTTCCCTTAAATGGCGGGACAATTGACAGTGCAACTAAAATGGTCCGGCACCTAATGGATAATGATTTACTCCAATTCGAAGGATTTCATTTTCATTTAGGCTCTCAGATTACAGAC
>JBKPEX010000008.1:0-2182 GCA_046728625.1 Thermoproteota archaeon | reverse complement strand
TAGCAATACAGTGAAGATGGAGAAGCTAAGTTTCATGGTAGCACTAAAAACGTATAGAGTATATATCGTTTCTTACTTGCTACTATATCATCATTCCAATTGTATCCAAAAGTTGGTTTGATCAGAATCCAAGCAAATATGGATACTAAAAGCTACGATTGAGTTTTCTTTATATCGTCAGTAACATCGAGTTGTTTAACGGGAAAAGGTAAGCTTCTTTAGTTGCTACTGATTTATATTTTCAGATTAATATTGCAGATTATATAGATAATATATAGATATATGAAATTATTTTGTCTCATATTATTTCTAAATTCAATTGTGTTTGTTACATCTATGTTATGTTTTAAGTAAACGAAGGATTAACGAAGTCTGTAGATCTCTTATTGATATAGTACTATTTTACGAAGGAATGCATTCCTTAGTATAAAAAAAAAGTTAAATGCATTCTAACACTTTAATGGTAGATACTTTTCTATGTTCAAAGATTTTCTGCAATTGAATGTATACGTAACTTTCAAATAACTTTCCTAATATGCCATACGGTAATTTAAAATCAATTTCATCTGTTACCTCTGTTTGTGTTCCGTCGATATCATAAAACTTATGCACATGTCTCCACCTATTGAATGGTCCTGTCAGCATTTCATCTGCATATTCATACGGCTTCACATATGTTATTCTTGAATGCCATATTGTTGTCTTTTTAAACATTTTGGCACTCGCCCATATCTCCTGACCTTGAATAATTTTGCGAGTCGTCGCATTAGTAATCTTGAAATTCATGTATGTTGGAGTTATTATATTTAAATGCTTAATGTCTGTGTAAAAGTCCCAGACTATGCCTATTTTAGCTTGAACTGTAAAGTGATGTTTAAATGATGGCAATTACTACGACTGTCACATACATGCATGGCCTATTTAGAATGTATATTTCAATATAGTTATGTACAAATATCTAGGAACAATTATTTTCTTTAAGTTGAGTGTTACTGAGGCCACATTCTTCACATTTATAAATTGCCGTCTTAAGTAATTCCCTCTCAACAGACATTTCATTGCCGCAGCAGGCACATTTCATATTGGTTATACTTTCATTACTTATTCAAAGCTTTCGCTAAAGCTATTTCAAAATATAATGGTTATAAATTACGATATCGGCTACACTATTTGATCATGTATAACAAGGGTTCTGCTGATTATTGGATACAGAAACTGCAGCTTTCCAAACATCCAGAGGGCGGATATTATAGAGAGACTTATAGATCTGATAATGGGTCCGCTCTTTTAACAGGATCTAGCAGCATCCATTCAACCTCAAGTGCCATTTACTTTTTATTAGACAGACACCAATTTTCAGCCTTTCATAGGTTAAAATCCGACGAAATATGGCACTTTTATACTGGAAGCTCTCTAATACTTTATGTTCTAGAGAATAAAGATATCCTCAATAGGATGATACTAGGAAAGGATTTAGATGCCGGTGAAGAATTCCAAGCAGTAATAAAATCTGGTTTTTGGTTCGGTGCAATTGTGAGCGATTGTTCATCTTATTCTTTAGTAGGTTGCACTACTTCTCCTGCATTTAATTTTGAGAACTTTGAACTGGGAAAAAGGGAAAATCTCTTACAAACATATCCCAAACATAAAGCAATTATTGAAAGATTGACGAAAAATGATGTGTAGATTGATGATTAATGATAGCGAATGGATTATTCCCAAGTTATTGACACAGGTTTAGCTGATGGAGTATCGATAAAAATTCTCATAATTAAACCACATATTATTGTAGGTTGTTTAAGATAAACAATCTATTTCAAAACAATAATTCCAGATGTGCTAGAGATCTATTATTGAATCATTTGTATCTGTACCGGTCTGATTTTTGACTGCGTATGAAAGATACCATGAAAATTTAACTCATTGCAATGCTAAAACTTAGAGAGGGCAAAATCAAATAGTAATAATAATTATTCCACATATGTTTACATATTCAAATTATCCGTTGCGTTATACCGGAATAGATGGCGGCCTAATTTCATAACAGTTCATTGCATATATGTCTACTGAATCACACTGGTCTACTCTCAGAGTAGTATATTTTCCCCCCCAAACAGGTGTATCGATATTACAATCTTCAATATCCCATACTTTAAACCAATTATTTTTTGGCTTTCCTGTA
>JBKPEX010000225.1:0-1207 GCA_046728625.1 Thermoproteota archaeon | reverse complement strand
AATTATAGCAATAGTTTATGCAGTTTGAGTCGATGATGATTATAGGCGGGATCATCGTTGGAATAATGTACACTTCGCTTGAAATCTATTTCCATAAAGTACTAGGTTTTAGATTAAAAAAATCATGGAAGAAATAAACTTTTCATTATTGACTTATGTATCAATAGCTATCAATAGCTAGAGCTTAATCTTAAGCTTATGATGACACCAAGATTACACCCTTCATCCCATCTTCTGAGTGTATTGTACAACGATATTCAAAAACTCCGTCATTCTCGAATTTATACCTCCATGATTCTTCAGGTTGTATAAAACCACTATCTACTCTGATCTGTGAACCTGAAGCAGTCTCTTTGTAGATGCCAACTACATTATGAGGAAGATTGGAATTATTAATCCACGTAATAACTGAGCCAGAGGTTACCCTAATTGCGTCGGGCATGAACATATTCATACCGCTATAAATGATGTTCGGCTGCAGGATCTCTTTCATAATCCTTTCAGGATCTTCTGTTATGGAAATAACAGCACGCTTATCCAGATCGACAAATATATTCCAGATGTGTTGATAAGACTGACCTGTCTTGTTTTCAATCTCTTTAAAATTCGCCGTATTAGAATATAAGCTTCCATCTATATATTGCCAATTAGCAGTAATTCTTATCTGACCTGGTCCAGCAGAACGATAGGTGGATTTATTGTCGATGCTTTGTAGAACTGCAGTAGGCTGGATAGCTGCTATAGTCACGGCTTTATCCCTTTGCTCACTAATTATCTGCTTTATCCTTGGGTCACTCTGAGCTATATGCAGTGCTTCTTCTGCTAAATTATTGACGCTATATATGAGGATGTTATCTCTAGCAGTAGGCTTCTTTATCACTTTAAGATTGCTTTGTAGAGAGATTTCAGACAGAGGATTGAACTTTTTCACATTCTCTTCTGGAACAAGCTTGGAACCAATTAAAACGCCCCCAATTGTTAGGATTACTGATATAATAACTATTAATGGAACCAGTTCCCTTGCTTTCATGTTTTGTTATTATTTGTTGTAAAAGACTAATATATGAATCTGAATCGCTATTATAAGTAAGTACATTACGAACCAAGTACCTATATGGAAACATGGTAGTTGATATAATATGAACGGATAGACCTAGCAACTAATCTAATATGAGTTATATATCACTAAAATTTTTTATTCTGAAAT
>JBKPEX010000276.1:0-3740 GCA_046728625.1 Thermoproteota archaeon | reverse complement strand
AGTTCAGACATATCTTTGTATTTTATGGCAAAATGTAAGGCCCTAAGGGATTCAAAATCATTGTGAGCTTTCTTAATGAAGTTTAGCGCATCTTGTACCAAATAAGGCTCAGGAACTTCATATAGATTCTTTGAAATATTGTAATTCATCAGGTAGGCTATAGCGTGAGCATCATTGATAGATAACTCCCTTAAGTTGACAAGAGCTCCAGTTAATCTGGGAAAAGTATTGAGTACCATATTTTACTAATACATGTTTTTATCTTCTTATCTCAAATAAAGTCCTGCATTCCAGGACCGTAACGCAACTTTCCTATCCTTTTTTATTTTCATAACCCTTCCTCTTACACTTTCGGAAAGACCCTAGAACGTGAGAGAGCCATGTTAAGGAGACCATATATAATACTAAAATATATTCTGACCCGAATGCGTAGGAAAGTAATTAGCTTAATCTGGGGTTTGCTGACAGGTGCAGTAATGATAGTAGCAGCAAACAGTTCTTCTATCATAAATAATGTAACGAATTCAACGTCTGGAAGTATTGCTAGTATTGAGAATAACTAACAAAAAGTCCTGTATTCCCTATTTTATTCTTAGTAATTCTCTTCCGTGGGCTGATAGAGGTCGGCACTATTTTAGGCTTACAGCCTTCAGAGAGGAGCTACCCTATTTCAAAAGCCAGATGCGATCTGTCTCGTTGCCAACAATAGACTTGACTAAACCCATGCTATTATTTAGTAAAGCCAATGATTTGCTTTGCGTATTGTTGAATAATATTATTTCATCAAAAACCCAACGACCATCTACCAGTCTTCCTATAGAAGAAGAGATCCAAGCAATACTTTGCCCATCTGGAGTGTTTAATGTCCCATTACCTGTACTCTGAATTAATTTATCAGATAAGTGAGTGCTAATGTAAGTCTGATTATTAGTAACATTTCCTACGCCTTTTAGGAATCCTTGGTCAGACGCACGATCCTCTGTCACCGGGTAAGGGGTTAATGATATATTTTTTGAACCTAGGTCCGTAGTTTTATTAGCGCTATAAATCGAATCCGATGCGTCCAAAGGCGGGGTGACGTTTTGGTTAACGCTTGGTTGAGGGGTTTGTGCTAATAAATCTGTGCCGAAATAAGGTAAAACTGCCACACTGCAGATAATCAACAACGACAGAGGTAATGATAACTTTGCTATTCTACTCAAACGAGGTTTATGAAAAATGGTAATTTAAATAGATTTGGATTATAAAGTGGCGACATCAAATCTGCTCAACCGTAGTCCTTAAAGCAATAATTAATTTATCATATTTGAGATTTATTGATATCCCGATGGCCCCAAGGGTGTGTGAATCAAAATTGACATGATATTGAGGCTCTATTTAGTAGAATGAAAAATCTCGTTTAAGCTAGTTTGTGATCCTCCAGGTTCAGGTCCTCCACCAATGACATATATCTTATCATTGATTGAAACAGCAGCTAATCCATGTCGAGCTGTTGGCATTGGCTGTGCAGATATCCAGGTATTGGTCTTTGGATCATACTTTTCATTATTATTAAAAGTGCCTCTTGGCTCTTCCCCACCAAACACATAGATGGTTTCATTAACTGTTGCAGAAGCCAACCCGCCTCTTTTAGAGGGCATTGGTGCCAGCTCATTCCATCTATTGTCGATTGGATCGTAAGCCTCATTAGCACCTACGTTAGCCGCCATACCAGCAGTTCTTCCTCCTATAAGGTACAATTTTCCGTTGACTACTGCGGAGGTTAGGTGTTCCCTTGCAGTTGGCATAGGTGCCTTTTCTGTCCATGTATTAGTCCTTGGATCATAAGCCAAGTTAGTACTGGACGTTCCCAAAACATCAACTCCTCCTACTGTATACAAAATTCCATTAATGAAATTGGCAGTCAGCGCTCCACGAGCAGCTGACAAATTTGCTCCTCCTGTCCATTTGTTAGCAACAGGATCATAAATAAACAATTTATTTGATAAAGCATTTTTGCTTAGGTATCCGCCTCCAACTACATACAGTTTGCCATGATAAGATGCTGCAGCAGTATGATCTAATGGTTGTGGTAAAGGAGCCGCAGTAGTCCATTTATCTGCGCTAGGATCGTACACTTGTACCGTCGTAGTACTATGGCCGCTTTCGTCAAATCCTCCAATAATGTAAACCTTTCCATTCAAAGCAGCACCAGCGATTTCTGATCTGGGAGTAGGCATAGAGGTTCCTGTAGTCCAAAGCGGTGATGTACTATTATCAAGCTGATTTTCATCTTGCGCATATGCATAGATATGGTAATTTGGGTAAGTTGTTGCAGTAGTGACGAAAAAAGAAGGATCGAAAAATCCTATTATTATACCAAAAATGATGAAGAGTGACAATATAATAAGTAGCTCATCTGACTTCATATAAAAAACCCTCTCATTGCTGTTATTATGTCTTGTTACATGTGTTCCAGCTCTCAAGACACAAGCTACGCTGAGTTAACACATGCAGCATTGCTGTCTAACAGAATTTCAGAATTAGGAGATAGGGCCCCACGTGATCCCGGCATATGGAAAAACACAGGGCAATATAGGCGTTTTAGATCCAGTACAATATCTTACATTAAGAGCAGCACTGGAAAAGGATTAGAATTCGTACGTAAGGCAGTAGAGAATTATAACACTATTGCTAAAAAAGCAGTAGAATATAATGATTTTGTAACCCATAGTCTTGCTACATAAATCTAGGCCGACGAGGTAAAAGACGAGTAGCACATAGAAGATGTCCTGAAAAACCTCGAAGTAAAACAATGACTTCAATTTTTAAAGTATTGTAATCAAATTCTTCTGGTTTTTACATTATTGTAATTATTTTATTTAAGTTAACCTATACAAAGAACAATACAGATACCCCATCTGTTACGATAAGCAGTTAAAGAGTGGTCGGTTAGAGAACTCTATTGGTTTTTTGGTATATTATTCCCAATGTTGTCATTATGGTATTTATCATCGTGTTTATTATGATGCTTGTCTTCATCCTCTTTGTGTCTTGAGCGTTTGAATTCTATTTCAGCTATCTTAAAGCCTGCATCTTTTGCCTGTTTTGTTAAAGAAGAAGCCTTTTGCATAACTAAAGCTTCATCATCTTCGTCGATGTACATTTCTATTTCAACCTTCATATTATAATTATAACTAGAAACTAACGGTATTTATTAATTGTAGATATTGACCATAAATATTCGCTTACTGCATGGAGAATCAATATATCATTTCCTTTCATTCTTTGTTTTTGTGATATCGATCACATTATTTGCTGCTACCTTCACAATGATAAAATTTAATCACAATCTAAATGCATTAAATATATCGCTGTACTATGTTGCTTTTATTTAGTGTTCCATCATTATCTACAGCTGTTCTTAATGCAGTTATCATTTTGTCAAATCCGTCTGGACTTATAGAAAGACGTCCACATTCGCTTTCTAATATCATCTTGCAATGTCCTAGTATAGCTTTATGTTCTGAATTCACTTGTTAGTTGATTTATTGGTCCATCTACCTTTAGATAATCAAGAAACACTTTGAATCTGCGAGGAGATTGTCTTTTTGCATCTTTGGATTTTAAAGCATACATAAATCTTGTCACCGGATCTTTATTGTTGTATTTGTCTTTGATATTCTTATAGCTGAGTTCTTGCGCTCAAGCTATATCATCTATTCTATACTTGCAGCCGTAATAAAGGGACAAGATTAGGT
>JBKPEX010000407.1:0-3133 GCA_046728625.1 Thermoproteota archaeon | reverse complement strand
TTTGGTTTAGTCTTGCCATAACGCACACAGAGCATTCTTCTTTCTTCAATCGAGAATTTACTTCTCTGGATATCCATTAAGGATTTTTCTAAATCCTCAAAATATATATGAGCAAGCCTTGCTTTGCTACCTAAAATATCTTGCTCATGTACGCCTACAAATAAAATGGGATCAGAAAGAATCCTTCCGTAATAACCAAAAGTACCATCCCCACCCACTACTATTGCAATATCTGGATCCTTGTCAGAATAAGTAGCTCCGACGGAGTGAATTTTTCTTATTACGCTATTCAAAGAAACTTTAGGCCTCTTTGGATGAAGACGCACCCCTATTCTCAAAATTACTTTCTGCTCCTCCTCTTCCTCTTCCCATACGCTATCCTATTATATCAACATGGGAACTTTTTATGGTGAAAACATATTCAGCTATTGCATTCTCTCCTGAACCTATATCGATATTACCCTGGAGTCTAGGAAAGCCAAACTCTTCGAGTAGAGATGTATCTCCATTATAAATTGCATATTCAAGGCACATGAGATTGCATTGTTAGAATACAATGAAAAATTGTTGTCAATTATAGGAAAATAAACAATTACCGTATATCCAACATAGTCTGAAATGTAGCCACGATTTTTGCCAGTTATAATAGTCATATCTTGTATAAAGACCTGCAAAATAGTAGCAAGGTCTCTTTCAAAAATGATGCTCATATGTGCAGATTCAACGGAGCTTGTATATAGTATTCCTTAATTTGTGTTCATATGCAGTTGCGGGCGAAGAAAGGCATCGGAGCTTTCAATACTTGAGGAGAAATGGTTTCTACTGTAGAATTCTTGATAACTTTAAGACCCACCCCATCTTCTGAAACTGTATTCGTAATACTCATTCTGTTTGTTGTTGCTAATTGTTCTTCAGATATTAATTTCCTATGTCTTCATTAACTGCACAAAATTTTTACCTTTTAGCAGAATAGTCTAGGATGTTGTTGTCAGGATTATCTATGACGGCTAATGCACTATGAGAACAGGACAACTTGCTCTCTCGGATACACTTCTTGATACGCTACCCAAAGCTTTAACTTTAGAGAGTCCACTTAAACCTTTATTCCCTATTACTATCAAATCCACATTCTGATCAATTGCAAAATCAACAATCTTTTCAGCAGGAGTGGAACCTTCTCCAACCAAGGACATTGTTTCTATTGTAACGTCGCTGTTACCTGTGTATTTGTGTTTTCTCTCATCAAGCATCTTTGACATATTTGTTCTCACCTCTTCATTTAACTCTTTAATCAATTCCGAGGTTGTGGTAACCTGTCCTGTTTTAGTCGAACGAATGGGTCTTTCAATCATGGGTGGAACTATGATTTCTTGGCAAATATACAATAAAATAACATGTACGTTATTGTTATCATAAGTAGTGCTATTCTTGGCCAGCTTTGCTAGTTCGATCGCTTGCTCCAAAGCATGATCTGATGGTTTAGAGCTATCATATGGCACTAGAATCTTTTTGAACAATCAATAAACATAACTGCACCTCGTATTTCTTATTTTCCTTTTTTCTCATTTTAAGGAATAACAACTCCTCTACCAACAATTTCACCGCTTATTAATAGCTGCAGAGCTTCATTTATTTCGTCTAGAGTGAACTTTTGTATGTTATGTTTTATTTTGTTTCCTTTTGCTAACTCGATAACCTCGCATAATTCATTGTAATTTCCCCATAAGGAACCGTATACCTGATATTCTTGAAGTACTGCTCTTACAAGTGGTATTTTTATCTGATTACCAAATAATCCAAGTATTACAAGGCACCCTGCTTTGTTTAAAACTCTGCAAGATTGTTCAATACTGTCCTCTGCTCCAACACAATCAATGACCACATCAAATCCTGTACTCCCAACTTCACTTATCCTGCTTATTATTTCACTTCGAATGTTTTGTGAACTAGAAATATTTATAACATAATCAGCTCCCAATTTTTCTGCAAGCTGTAGTTTTTTTTCTTTACGATCTAAAGCTACTACAGTAGATGACTGCCCTAAAATCTTTGCATACTGTATAGCATATGAACCAAGACCTCCTATTCCAAATATAGCTATAGTTTTTCCCGGTGCAAGCAAATGTCTAATTTTTTTAATAGCCCTATAAGGGGTAAGACCAGCATCAGTAAGTGGTGCTAGCTCTTCTGGACTTATGTTACTGCTATTACCAGGACTGCTATTATTATTGTAGGGCTTGGCTACATTAACTAAAAATCTGTATGATGGTACCATAATATATTCAGAATAAGATCCATCGTAAGCAGAAAGTCCTGGCCATCTCGGAAAGTTACATAGCTGCTCATCACCACCTTTGCAGTATTTGCAAATGCCGCATCCCCATCCACCAAATACGGCAACAAGATCACCTTCATTCATTAAGGCTGAGTCCGGTACTGACTCTCCTATCTCTTCTATCCAACCAGCTGCCTCATGGCCAGGGGTCTTGGGTAAAGTAAGGGGAAGAACGTCTTTCCATTCTCCATTGATTAGATGTAAATCGCTATGACATAATCCAGCTGCCCCAATTCTAATCAAGACCTCCTCTCCATGAGCGACTTTGGGTTTAGAAAGAGTATCTTTTACTAAAGGTTCTTGATACTTGTGGATTCTTGCAGATAACATAGTTTCCATAATCCAATGAATACGAGTACCACTATTTCTAAGCTATTTACATTTTTTCCATAGAAGATTCAAATCATGTTTATTTTCATGCTGAATCTGAATCTTTAGTATTATTATATCGAGTTGAAGCCATTCATATCTTCTGTCACTTCTTCAATATACAGATCCAGCTATTGTAGGGTAGAATTTTGATTAGAGATTAAGACTCCTAGAACCATACTTGATGATAATGCCACCTATATAATACTACATGAATTGTAAAACCCTTATCCAGGGAACTATTATAATTTTATAGTTTTATCACAAATTGACACAAGGATCATAGGCCAGACTCCGCTTGAGTTACGTATCATCTAACAATAATCACGGTGCACTTTGCATGATGAGCGACTTTAAATGAAGTGCTTCCAAGTATAAACTCTTCAGATGGAAAATTAATACCTCCACTGCCAACAACTATCGTATCTA
>JBKPEX010000196.1:0-9827 GCA_046728625.1 Thermoproteota archaeon | reverse complement strand
CAGTACTTTGATACTCTCCAATTGGAAAGTCGGACTGCGCTATACTGAATATTTTTAACTTGTTTCCTGTTATTTCGTATCCTCCCTCTGGCGCTCTCGGATCCTCTTTTACTACGCCTTCGACTTCAATGGAGGATTCTACGGTAAGCCTATTTGCTATCTCGGTTGGAAATATTGTTTGTATAATCCCATTCTGAGAATCTCTAAGTAAAACGAATGAATTTTTCTTTTGCTTCCGCAACCTGTAGACCCATCCCCTAAGTTTCACTTTTTTTCCGATATAATGGATTGATTTAACTTCATTACAGCTTAAAGACACTCTTTTTCGTAAATAGGGTCAGGCTCTTAAGTTTTGGTTTGTAATACCCTACTATTCTCTGAGTTAGTATCCGTAGAATAGCCAAAGGTCGTTATATGGACGGCTTTACAATATCGTTTGTTACCACCAAGTTTCAATGAGGTACTACTAAGAAAAGCACAAGGCACATGGTTCTTCTGATCGACATAAGCTAGTTCTACTGACATAAATCCATTTATAAGAGGTTTAATTTTTGATTTCGGTGGAAACAGAGATGCTTCATCGTATCTGTGACAGGACAGAAATTAAAGATAATTCTATGTTGGTGTTCACAATAAACAAAATAGATATTTTAGTTGGAAGAAGAAATGGGAAATTATTTGCATGCAACAATTCATGTCCTCATAGAGGTGCATCCCTTTCAAAGGGTGAGTTTAACGGTGATAACATAGTTTGTTATATGCATGGTTATGAATATAATCTATGGACGGGTACGTTGGAAAAAATCAAGTCCTGGAAAAAAGATCCAGCATGGAGGGAGCAAAGTCAGGAATGGATGAGGTCGGATAACTTGATACTATACTGCGTTTACGAAAAGAATGATAGTATTTACTTAGAAGTGCTAAATTGAACACTTAACAGATAAATTCATTATGATTTCCCTGTCACAGTTGTGGACAACCGTGCATGAAAACATTGCAAATTATTATTCTGGGACAGAATCACATACTAGATGGCCCTCTTCAACTTTTACAAACAGAAACCTGTTGTCTTTAAAGATTAGAGTTATCTCATTGTTTCTTTCTTCTACATCTAGCAATTCTTGGCCTTTTATACCATCAAACTTCGGCATATCGATCTGATATAACTACACATATATTTATAATGCAGCGAGACTTCATACCGCCACGATAATTTTAAGTCTAAAATTGCTTCAAACACCGTAAAACGGGAGCCTAATATGACGTATTCTTCTGATCAGTACCAATAACTTCGATCTCATTCGACGTTGCATTTATGCTAACTTGTTCGGTATACTGATGCTTACCCCATGAAACCCTAATATATGCCATAACATTGTTTGTCCCTATCTTAAGATCTTCTTGATTCAGCTGTATCTCCTTGTTCACATCAAACAAAAATGACCTAGCTTCTTCCACTGTCTGTGGATAGAAGGGTGTCTGTCCTTCAACTATCGATGTCCAAATTCTATGGGGTATCTTTGGACTTCGTGTCCAGAAGAGAATTGCCTTTCTTACAAATTCCGATTTATGGATTAGCCGTCTATGCGATTTTAACTCGACTACAATTTTCATTCGGAAAACATTATCATGCAGATTGTATGCCTTTTCCCAGCTTTTCTGATGAAACGCTTCGCGTAATTCACCGACAATTTTAAAAGTTAAGCGGATTATTGGTTGCGAACCCTCTTTTGTACTTTCTTCAGATTTACTTAACTCAACTTGATCGATGCCGTTTTTTTTATCGTCCAATAGCAGTGGATACATATGGTATCATTTATATCCTCAATAAGTAGTTCTCTCTACGATGCTTGCGGAAGTATTAGAGCTCAAAGACGATCAAGCTGAACTAAAAATTCAAGAAGAGGATATCTCTGTGATGTATATTATACAACATGAGCTTCTAAATAACAAGAACGTGGAGTTTGCTGGAGTTGTGCTTAAACATCCGCTGCTCAGGGATTATATTCTTAGAATAGCAGCACGAAAGAAGTCGCCAATAGAAACAATTTATGAGGCTACGGTTAACGCTTCAGAAATTGTTAAAGAACTATCGAGCACATTTAAAGCAGCCTTAAAAAAATGAAATGCGGTGTTATATCGTTGAAGTTCTGTCCTAAGTGTGAAACACGCCTGAAGCCAAAGTTCGAAGAGAATATAGAACTATGCCCGAAATGTGGATTTAGTTCGAACAAGGACAATGAAGCAACTGTTTCAAAAAGCCCATCGACTTCACAAAAATATGGGCACAATTCTAATTCTGTCAAAGTTATGGATTCCAACGCATTAGATGTCTTGCCAACAACCAATGTAGAGTGCCCTAGGTGCAAAAATGACGTTGCCTTTTGGTGGATGTTACAAACAAGGTCCGCCGATGAGGCCACAACTCAATTTTATAGGTGTACCAAATGTAATCACACGTGGAGAAACTATGCTTGATAATCATTTTTAAGACGCTAAATTTAGTTATCCGCAAAATTAATACCTGATATTCTATCAACTATCATGCGTCTATATCCCTCTTTGCACGCATAGCAATGTTTAAAATCCTAGACGAGAGCCAAATCAATGATCATCATGGTATTCATTGCTAAAACAAAATCGCCCGAGGAGTGGAAGGCTGTCACCTCAGCAATATCTACATTAGTAGACGAGGCTACTTTTGAAGCCTCAGTTGAAGGCATTTCTTTTAGAGGCATGGACCCATCGCACGTTGCGCTTATAGATATTAACTGGCCAAATTCCACATTTGAAGAATATGAATGCGATACATCTTTAAAATTTGGGGTACGTGTAGACGAGTTATCAAAACTGATAAAGAGGGCCGAAAAAAAAGATAATATAGAAATCACTCTTGCCGAAAACAGCATGCTACACATCAAAATCATAGATGGATACAATAGACAATACAAAGTGAGATTGATAGAAAGTGCTGCTAGTTCAACTCCCCTCCCGAAGTTAAACTTTAACTCAAAAATTGTCTTGACATCAAGTGCTTTGGATAGAATTTTATCAGATATACAAGTTGTGTCTGAGTACGTCTCTATCCATTCGAGCCCCAATCTAGTTCAATTTTTAGGTAAAGGAGACTCTGGGGAAGCCGACATACAGTTACAGTCCAACAGAGACGAAGGGCTTCAAGAGCTCAGTGTTAAGGAAGAAAGTAAGGCTACATACAGTTTGGACTATCTGTCTAAAATAACGAAAGCAGTAAGCACAGCTGGCGGACCAGTTGCAGCTGAGTTTTCCAGTAAAATGCCGCTAAGACTAGAATTTAGAGTTGCGAATGTCGGCAGAATTCATTTCTATCTTGCTCCAAGAGTTCAGGATTAGTCAAGAATTTCTTCTTGAGCAGCTTGTTCTTGACCAGTTAGCCACTCGATCGATCGCATTACTTTGAGATGACATGAAGCTTGTAATGAAGTTCGGGGGAACCGGAATAAATTCCGGGACTAAAATATCTTACGTCGCTAATCTAATAAAAAACCATAGATTGAATACGCATGATGATATAGTAGTTGTAGTATCTGCCGTGAGGGGAGTCACAGATATGATCCTATCCATATCAGATAGTGTTCGAAAGGGAGACAAAGCGTCTATAGAAGGATTTATCACAGATATCCGAACCATTCACATGAATATTATACGAAAGTCGTTGAAAGATGAAAATTTGAAAAACATGGCAAGATGTATTCTGTCTAACCTAGTTAGGGAGTTGCGAGATATATTAGAAGGTATGGTGTTGTTAGCAGAGGTTACTCCAAAATCTTTGGATTATCTTCTATCTTTTGGAGAGAGACTCTCCACACCGATACTATGTATGGCATTGCAGCAGATAGGGCTAAAATCTCGGTATTTGACCGGAATGGACGTCGGCATTTTAACCGATTCAAATTTTGGGGAAGCCCATCCTTTGATGAATACTACTCGACTAAGAATAACGCATATGATTGAGCCTCTTTTGAAGGAAGGAATAATTCCAGTAGTAACAGGATATATTGCTAGAGATCAGAACGGTAGTATTACCACTCTGGGCAGAGGAGGATCGGATTATACGGCCACCATCATAGCTTCGAGCATCAATGCAGACGAAGTATGGCTTTGGAGCGATGTAAACGGGCTCATGACAGCAGATCCTAGGATTATTAAGGATGCAAAAGTCCTCACGGAAGTCTCCTTTGCTGAAGCGATAGAACTTGCTCTTTTTGGTGCTAAATATATTCATCCTCGTACTCTTGAGCCCGTCATGTCTACAAAAATACCTATTCGCATAAGAAACACATTCAATGTTGAACACAGTGGTACCCTGATCATAGAGTGTCCCAGCACAGCATCCCAGAAGACAGTAAAGTCAATTAGCGCAATTCGTCACACCGCCCTCATTGACGTGAGTGGAGAAGAAATGGTCGGAGCACCTGGCACGGCTGCCAAGATATTTGAGGTCTTAGCGCGAAGTCGGATAAATATAATGATGATCTCCCAAAGTCCTTCAGAGTCCAGCATATCGATGGTAGTAAGAAAAGGTGATCTAGATAGAGCAATAACAGCATTAGAATTAAATTTGTTAGGCAAGACTATAAAAAAATTAAATGTTAACGAAGACGTTGCCGTCATTGCAGTAGTAGGATCGGGTATGCGAGGAATAAAAGGCATCGCCGCCAGAGTATTCAGCTCTGTTTCAAATGAAGATGTAAATGTCATAATGATCGCTCAAGGATCTTCAGAATTGAATTTGGCGTTCGTAGTCAAGGACGATGACTGCTACAAGGCAGTAAAGGCACTGCACGATGAATTCAAACTTGGCAAAGTCGGTGTATCAAGCTAGTTTTTCTATATTGGCCTTTCAGGAAACGGATAAATTGCAATGAAATTATCATTGACTCAAAGTATGGGACACGGAAAATTATATGTTGTTGGTATAGGCCCTGGACATCAAGACCATATGACAATCAGAGCTAAACAGGCGATAGAAGAAAGTGAAGTTATTGTAGGTTATGATACTTACATTTCACTTGTAGAGGATTTACTTGCTGGAAAGGAAGTTTTTCGATATCCAATGACACAGGAAGTAGATAGGGCTAACCAAGCTATAGAGCTTGCGGAAAATGGTAAAGTAGTATCACTAGTTTCATCAGGAGACCCCGGGATCTACGGAATGATTGGTCTTGTATATGAAATTCTTGCAGAGAAGCAATGGACAAGGGAAGACGGAATCTATATAGAATGTATTCCAGGTGTCTCTTCGTTGAATTCCTGTGCTGCTCTCGTAGGCTCGCCATTGATGACTGACTTCGCAGTTGTTAGCATGAGTGATCTGCTCGTCCCCTGGGATCTCATAACAAAGCGTGTTGAATCAGCTGCCGCAGGAGATTACGTAACTGTCATATACAATCCCGCAAGTAAGAAACGTGTACATCAACTAAGGGACACAAGGAAGATTTTTCTAAATTATAGGAATCCGGAAACACCTGTAGCAATCATAAAAGGTGCGTACAGAGAAAGCCAATCAATAGCTATAACTACTCTTGATAAAATGCTGGAACACCAAGATATGTTAGGAATGATAACTACAATAATAGTAGGCAATTCTTCGACATTCAATTATAATGGTATGATGATAAACCCGAGGGGTTATAGGTCTAAATACCAGTTAGTTAAGGAATTAGCAGCCTATCCGAATGTTAACAGTAATGATACATCTAAGGACCTGTTAGAGAAGCCGTGATAAGTTAGTTTTCAGATACCTAGATGACTAGTATTATTTGGATGATAAATCCTACTCAGAGGGACAGACAACCTTTATAAATCGAGCTGCCTGCCCTTGAAATGGTTCCGAATGGGTTTTATTATTTTGTCTATATAGATATATGTAGCATTTTTGATGTCTATCGGATGGATCCTTTTTTCCACAAAATCATGTTCAACGTCTTCATATTTTGTATATGTGATATTGCCTCCATATCTACTCGGTCTTTCTATCACGAATTCCGTAAAGGCATGAAAAATGATATATCTGACAAGTTCAAGAATAGGATTATTAGCCACAACACCTGCAGGACAGAAAGCTTTATTGACTTTTTCTTTAATCGATGAAGAATCATCATCTATCATTATTCCGTCTGAGGGCTTACTTTTACTCATTTTACTAAATATCTCTGTGTCTTGTAAAGGATCATCGCCTAATCCTATCCTGTTAGGTTCTGATAGCCCGGGCAGCAGATGGTGATGTACAGAAACAGGAACCTTCCAGCCTAGCCTTGGAAATATCTCTCTGACCAACATATGGATCTTCCTTTGATCCATACCCGCATGCACCAGGTCTATGTTCAATGCCTTTATATCGATTGATTGCATCAGGGGATATAATAATTGGGAAAGGTCTAGGTTGTCTTTTCCAGTTCTGCCCATAATAGTCAGGGAACGGATTGCCCGCGATAAGGTCATTTCTTTGCTAAAACGGACAAGATTCTTCCAGTAATCCGTTGCGTTATCATATAGTTCGCTTCCAAGTAATACTTTTACACCAGGACAGAAAAATTTGAAGGCTTCAGAATAGTAATTAGAGAGATCTCTAATTTTGTCCCAGTTTCCACCTAATTTATTGTTAATATAAGTATGCCAGTCAGCAAGAAATATAGTACTATCAACCCTTGCCTTGATGAAGTCATTAATCTTGAAGCCAGTTAGGATAAGGCTGCCTACATGCAATTTTCCGGAAATCTCTATTCCAATATAATGTTTGGGATATTCTATTGTTTCAAACACAGTCTTCAGTTCATTATTTGTAACTACTTCTTCAGTAGGCTCCCGAGCTACCATTTGCATACGACTGAAAATATCCATTTGTTGGAACCTGAGAGTATGATAACACCGACTATTTTTTGCTTTCTTATGCTAAACGAAACGAAGCACGTAGATGATAAAATCTATAATATTAACGTAGAGACTGACTATAGATTGTACAGTATCACTTAAACAGGTGTTCATATATCGTTTGGAATTTTGATTGAACTCATGTTTAATCCGCAAGGATCCCTAGATTGCCAGAGATTATTTCAATTAACGAATTGGGAACAAGGTTTATTTACAAATGGCTTTAGCCAATATCACAAGATCGACATGGCTGTAGTTCCAAGATTCTGTACCATGTCAAATTATATAATCTTGATTAGACTTTTAATAGGTGCGTATAATGTCTGATCTCTCAAATAGTGAGAAAAGCTTTGCTATTTTTAGTTGTTATAAGAAATCCGACATCACGAAATGCGCCAAATTACTAAATAGCGGGGGGGTCCTTGTGTTTCCCACAGATACTGTTTATGGTATAGGATGTGATCCCTTTAATAGCGGCGCTGTAGAAAGAATTTATAAAATAAAAGTTCGTAGTAAAGACAAACCTCTACCTATTTTAGCATACTCCATTGAAGACGTAGAAAAGATTGTTTCTCTGGGCAAAATAGGAAGATTGCTCGCCGGAATCTATTGGCCTGGCGCCCTTACTATCGTCACACGTGTCATTGACATGAATCTACCCCACAATGTCACCGCAGGAGGAGATTGCGTAGGCGTAAGGATTCCGAACAACGAGTGTCTTCTGTCGCTGCTAAGACAATGCAGATATCTGATTGGAACAAGCGTAAACGAGTCCGGCCGTCATGCTCTGATTAGCCCTGCTGAGATACTGTCATCTACATTACATGGTTTTGATGCTCTGTTACAAGGAGGGCCTTCCATGTCTGCATATGAATCGACGGTCATAAAGTTATCTTCCGATGGCGTATACATAATTAGAGAAGGTGCGATTAGGTCAGAGGAAATTTACCGACTTTTGAACGGAACTGAACCCGGTGAATATAATGATGATGTTTAATCTAATAATAACAACCTTTAAGCATGGTGAAGATGAAGCCCTGACCGAGATCCTTAATGTACTGAAAAAGTTTGGTGACTATGGGCCCGAGATCTCCAAGAGCCAGATCTCTGGCGTTGTTCTTGGGGATACAAAACTTGATCCGCTGAACGTTATACTAAAATTAAAGTCATTAATAAACACGGATCCGTGGGAAGTACGTTATATCTTGAGAGTTATACCAGTAGAGCAAGTAACGTCTACTGATCTTAGACTAATAAGTTTGGTTGTAAAAAGTCTAGTCGTGAAAATTCGTGAAAATGAAACCTTTAGGATAACGATCGAGAAAAGACACAGTGGACTCAGATCAAATGAAATTATTACAGCCATCGCTGAAGAAATCTCGTGCAATAAAGTTGACCTAGAGAAACCCGACTGGATCATTCTAGTTGAAATAGTTGGACAATTTACTGGCATTTCTGTTATACGACCTTCCCAATTATTTAGTTCTGTTATCGAAAAGAGAAATACGGCTATTTTATAATTAAAGCAGCTCTCTCTATAAGATACTCTGCAAAGAAGTTATCGTCATTCAAAAAAGTTTTATCGGTCGACAAATGAATATGTGAAGAAATAAGACTGCGCTTTTTCTTTGTAGGATTCAGAACAGACTTTGATGCGATCGGGAAAACGCTTTTGATATAATTACTCACGCTGAGCAATTGTTTTTTGTCGGTTGATGAAGTTACTATGCATCCATAACCTCTGTCCGGTATTCCTGCATACTTAAGTGCAAGCGATATTTGATCAGTACATGATAATCTTAGAAGAAAATCCATTTCGGTGCTCTTCGCTATCAGTATATTTCGCTTTTTTGACTCCATTGTAATCTTAAAAACTCCTAACAAATGTTCTATACCGTATATCACCTCTGGAGCAACGAACTGAACGAATATGTTGCAAAATGTTTTGCGAACTTCATTAACAAACCGGTTCAATTCGATTCTTTCTACAGAGCCTACACAGACAATAGAGACGAAAGAGCCTCCTATCCTGTACTGGGCACTTCTAGTATGCATCCCAAATTTTTTGTCAAATAAATAATATATGCTTTGATCCGAGGAGGTAAAAGATAGGCAGATACATCCTGGTCTCCTGGTTTTTATTAAAAAATTTTTGATTAGAATATATCATGTTCTTTTCCTCCATGGACTACACTGACTACAGTAACAACGTCTCCGCATCTAACCAGAGTATCATCGCCGCAGAGAGAAGAAGACTCTACTCCATTTATTGCAATCAACATATTCTCTGTATCCAGAGACGTCGAACCATTACTTTTTGACTTCAAAAATTCCAACAATTCTTTGACACTAGTAGAATCCTGCTGGAAATTGATAGTAGATTCTCCAATGATTTTCTTTATGGCACCAAGCAAATTTATGATAATCATCGTACGGTGGCGGCTTATTCTTGTACGCTGATTTCGTCATGATACTTATCTTGTGCTGAGTTTGTCGTGTCGGCTCTGCTTGCATTTTCTTTACGTTGATATGATGTGATATACCCGGCCACTTTATTTCTCAATACCTTTGATCTAATAAACGCGATTGTTTTTATTGCCTCCTTATTGGACTCAAAGTTATCGCTGAATTTATCGGTGTATCTTTGCAATATCTCAGCCGAGATCCGTTTTACACGATTCATGTATGAATGATAGTAGTGAGATTATGTATCATATTTATATTTACGTATTGATTTCGGACCCACAAAAAGATGATATGTCGTGTCATGATTATGATATTCTAATCTTGCAGCCCAACTGAAAATGGATGGCCTAATCAGCTAGCATATAGTGTTCACTCATTGGATTAACCAAATCCATAGAGAATTTGTGCATTTCGCCTCCGATATACAATATCTTACTTTAAATTTAAGC
>JBKPEX010000084.1:0-5489 GCA_046728625.1 Thermoproteota archaeon | reverse complement strand
CTATTTAACAACAGCTAGGAACATGAAGATTATGCCCTTTGTATATAAGGAAAGATAAGTACATACATTCAATTTGGAGTTGTTCGGTTCATCCCACGCATAGCTTCTGTGATAGATTCAACTATGACGAATTACATAATAATATGTGAAGCTCAAGCGAGATTGAGAACGTGAATGCTGAACAGAATATGAAAAAATTTGTTTGTTGATTAGATTAGGAATAACGCCTTAGTTTGTGTCATTTTTTGCTCTTACTTCTACCTTTACTTTTGCCAGTCATTGTAGAGTTACATACAGCATAAGGGTTTGCCTTCTTTCCTGATCTACTTTTTACCTTACTGACACATCGGTCAAATTTGTCTGTATTTAGCCCCTTTTTCATACCTCTAGGCATGTATTAAACCGGAAAACATCCTTTATTAACATTTGAAAATTTATTTTTAAAATATATTCGATATCTGTATTGTATATCAATTTATTAAGAAACTTTTCTAGGTGTTTTACTTTGACAAAGACCACCGATCATATAGTCTGACAACATCAAAGACTAATACAGAGCCCTTCAAATATTTCCTTCATAAGGACCTGATATTTAATAGGATTATATCGATTAGATTAACACTAAAATTATCTTCATCTCACCAATAATAATACTACCACCAATATAAAAAAAAGTAATCTCATTAAAAATTCTCGATTTTTACTATCTTGTTTGCTGCTGCTCTGAACTATTACCTCTAAAGACAGAGTGCTCATACAAAAAACTGCTATGAATCATTAACAGTGATTTTTATCATCTTTGCCACTTCAGTATCTAATGGTGCATCTGCCTTATCAGTTTTCAGAGATGCAATTTTATCAACTACATCATTCATTCCAGATACTACTCTTCCAAATACAGTATATTGTCCATCCAGAAAGTTTGAATCTTTCAAAACTATGAAAAATTGTGATCCGGCACTGTCTGGATCCTGTGACCTGGCCATAGATAATGCACCACGTGAATGTTTATTTTTATTAAATTCCGCTTTTACATTCCATCCAGGGCCGCCTGTTCCCCACTTAGCTCTGTTTGTCATACTGCCTCGTGTATTGGGATCGCCTCCCTGTATTACGAACCCTGGTACGATCCTATGGAATAATAATCCATCATAAAATCCCTCCTTTGCTAGCTTAATAAAATTCTCAACCGTTTTTGGAGCATCTTGTGAGTAAAATTCTACTTTAATGTCGCCAAACATTGTATTTATAATACATGTCTTTGCCATCGTGCAGGCTATGATTATCCTATATATTAATTAACAATATCGGCTTTGAAATCTCTCAAGATATGAACATAATTGACAGGCTATTGGAATAAACTGTAAAAGTCTTCTCGTCTTTTAGAATAACTGGTTCTTTTATCCCAATTATTTTATAAGGCTGTCCATTTTATGGATTGAAGGTGAACAGAACAGAAGAATATACTACACCTTCCTTGGCGGTGTGTTGGAATCTCGTAATGCTAGAATTCCACGTGTCTACTAAAGCTAGGAGAAACTATTGGTATATAATATAACGAAACTTTACTATAGGAGCATCTTAATTTAATTTATATTTGCTAAAGAATATAATATCTAAAAATAGCTTCATATTATTAATTATAATTGCAGTTGTAGCCAGCATCCTATCAATACTTTCATATCAATATTTTACCTCTATCTCTGACGGAATAGTAAACATTGCATCAGAAGAAATAAGGTCTAACGCAAGAATTGAAGCACACGATCTTTCACAAATATTAGCAAACCGTTTAGAAACCATGACTCTGTTTTTACGAACATTAGCTGATTCTCCTGCTTTGCAAAATAATGAATATCAAAGAGCACAAGTGATAATTAATGATAGACAAAATTACACACATGCTTTGACAGATTTTTATATGTGGCTTAACCAAGATGGTAAAATTGTATGGGTTAGCAATATCAATTCTACATTCTACCGAAAATATAATGGCTTTGACCTAAGCTATAGACCTTACTTTGCTGTGCCAAAGAATACCTTGACCGCCTATTATAGCAGTCTAATAGAATCAAATGACAAAGTTCCGAGACTGTATGTGTCATATCCTATTCTCAGTAAACAGGGCGTTGAATATCATAACAATCTAACAAAAAAAGGCAGTTTCAGTGGATTAGTGGCTACCGCAATTAGAATACAATCTTTAGGCAACATTTTAAAAAGTCAACTTCTTCCACAATTCAACAGCACTATTGGATTAGTAGATAATGACGGTATAATACTATACGCTAATGATCCATCATACATCGGCAAACATGTTTCTGGAAAAGAGTTGCAATCTGCACTCTTTTCAGCAGGATCAGCTAACTCAGTAAATTCATTAGATAAAGTTTTAAGTATCTCATTGAGAGGAAATCGGGGTTCAGAAGATATCTACACACAGGGTAGATTAAAGACGATAGCCTACGAACCAGTAATTATCGAAGGAAAACATTTCTTGACTCTGTATGTTAGCTCTTCACATAATCTTGCAAGTAATGTGGCTATTGCGATAGATCAGTTGAAGAACTTTGGTATATCTATGATAATTATAATAGGCTTAGTAGCCTTCGGAATTGCATTTTTAGTTCTCATTTGGAATAAAAGATTAGAGACAATTGTCAGTACAAGAACTGAACAGCTTATGAAAACAAATTCCCTTCTAACGGATTCAAATAAACAGCTGGAAATAGCTAATGAGCAACTAAAAAACCAAGATAACATACAAAAAGAATTTATAAATATAGCAGCTCATGAATTAAGAACGCCCATACAGCCGATAATCGGCCTTACTGATGTGCTTAGATCCAGGATAAAAGACAAGGATCAAACTGAATATCTAAATATTATATCTAGGAATGCAAAACGGCTTAGCGGTCTTTCTCACGATATACTTGATGCTGCGATGATTGAAAGTGGATCATTGAAACTAACTAAAGAACAAGTTGATCTAAACGATCTGCTATTACATCTAATAAAAGATGAGAGAGAACAAATCCTAAGATCTGCTAATGGCACTATAAAGTTACTCTATAATAAATCGCAAGTAAATAATGATGGATTAGAAGGAGAACAACAACCGCGACAAAATCAGATTCTAGTCCAAGTGGACAAGGTGAGAATAAGCCAAGTTATCTCAAATCTATTAAGAAATGCTATTAAGTCCTCACAAGTCAATAAGGATGGTACAATATTTGTTACTCTACAGAAAAGGAGAAAAAAGGGTAATGATGATATTGCGGATGCAGAAAAACAAGAAGAAGCTATTGTAACCGTTAAGGATATTGGTAGTGGAATAGATTCTGACATAATGCCTAGGTTATTTACAAAGTTTGCTACAAAATCTCATCAGGGAACTGGATTAGGGCTATATATATCAAAAAATATCATAGAAGCTCATGGTGGTAGAATATGGGCTGAGAATAATGCAGATGGTAAAGGAGCTACGTTTTACTTTAGTATACCATTAAGCAAATAGCTGGTGTCAATAATAGACTTATATATATTCGAATTGGGTAGCAATAATCTATTTACTTGGTATAAATTCGGGATTATTTATGTTCCTCTCATCCGCTTGTTGTCATTTATTTTTCTTTCTCATTCTATATTTCATCAGCCTTTCCTTACCTTTTTTGGTAGTAGGAGTAGTTCTCAACTGCATCCCACAGCACGGACAGAATATCCCTTGATTATAATACAAATAGACCTCGCATCTTCTACAATATTTCTTGCCAAGAAGGTAACAATAATTTATACTACCATCTTTGCTACCGGTATTAGAATCCAGCCTTTCGCATATATTACGACAAACCATGAAGAGGAACAGAGCAAGTCTAAGACATTCTTTTAATAAGAATTGAAATACCTTGAAGGGGAGGAGAGGGTAAAGAAAATTACAAACTATCAACTACAAAACACCATGATGATCGAATTTGAAGAAAACCACTATTAATGAGGATCTCAAATATGATACAAATAATCTGCAGTATGTCCACGAGTAGAGTTCTAATAGAACTAAGATACTTGAAGCAACATAGTCTAGCTGAGAGGGATGAAGATCTAATTATAACTCCCTATAGACTCCTAAATCAGCTTTAAATAATTATTATTAAACTTTGATACTGAGAAACTTTTTGACAAACAAAAATGGCCATAGTATTATACGAACTATATTTGTTATTGTCATCTAACAAATCAGGAGTTGAGTCAAGTTAATTGAAAGATGCAGAATAATCTAGTCGAAGAATTTATCGTTGCCAAAAAAAGAGCCATGATGCTTTGAATGTTTGTTCTGATGGCTATGATTAGGATGATTATTCTTTTGGCCACCGCCGTGGTTATCCTGATGCTTTGAATGTTTTTTAGTATTGTGATCAGAATGTTTTGCATTGTTGTCGTTATTGTCGTTGTTATTGCTCTTTCCATTATTATTATCATCTTTATCAATTAGTTTAAATGACGTGTTATTAAAAGTCGAATTGTAGCCTGTAATATTTGTAGTAGAAACATTTACTTTTACATTAAAGCTTCCAGGTTTGGAATTTTTGTTTATTATCCAAGAATAGGAAATATGTCCTGACTTATCTGTATTGCCTGAGAATTCCTTTTTTGGATGCCCAGAGACTGGCATAATAATGCCTTTAACTTTGGCCCCTGGAATTCCTTGATCAGAGGTTGAGTTAGATAATTTTGCTCTTATAGTTTGCTTATTTCCGCTGATAATAGGGTCCTTTTCTACTTCAAGCAATAGTGATGGTTTTTTATTATTACTATTATTTGTGATTGGAGAAGAAACCGCCGCCACAGGTGGTAATGGAACAACAAGGCCACCACCAGCACCACTAGTACTGCCTTGTGTTGAATTATTATTATTATTATTATTCACCATCATCGAATATTCTTGACTTTGTGTGTTTACAGCAACAGTCTTTATTTCATTTAGGTTTGGGGATAAAACTGTAAAATTGAATGGTGCAGTTTGTCCTGACTGTAAATTCATTGGCGTTGTAAATCCTCCTTGTGCATCAATAATTTTATTTGTACCATTAAGAAATACTGTAGATACTCTTACATGAGTTGCAGTATTATTTCCTTTATTAGTTACGTTACCCAACAGATGATAATTCCCATTTAGATCCTTTGCACCCTTGTTTATATTCAAGTTAAGAAGTGCTGGTTTTAGTGATAAAGGAGCTGCTGCTGCTGCTGGTGACTTTGTATAGGATGTGACAGAAATAGAATACCCAGTAGAATTTTTTATGACATTTGCTGGAACAATAACATTGAAACCAGACCTTCCTCCACCTGACTTTAGCTGATCGATATATGTGTATGCTGACTTTCTATCAACTATATTTTTTTGTGAACCATACAAAGTAGCAGTCACTTGAACTGATTGAACAGGAAACCCAAAATTATTTTGCACTTCCCCTGTAATATGAAGTACACCG